>DAOUQH010000001.1 GCA_030625645.1 Flavobacteriia bacterium
GAAGTTTCTAAAACACACTCCATTACTAAATTAGATAATGAGATGGTTTATACTGTTGATTTTGACAATAAAAAGATTAATAAAATAGAAAATATTGGAGCCCAAATACTAAAGGATGTTGATGTTAATAAAATTGGTAAGAGATGTTGGAAACCATGGGAGGTAAACAATTGGATAAAGAAAAACTTATGGGGTATGATTGTGAAGTATGGGATCTAAACGGAAGCAAACAGTATTTCTATGAAGGAATTCCGCTAAAAAGCAAAATAAAATTGATGGGAATAACTACCATCACTGAGGCTACATCAGTAAAATTTGACACAAAGGTATCAGACAGTAAGTTTAAACTACCTGATTTTGAAGTTGTTGAAATTGAAAATATGATGGGTGGCGAAAGTATAGATAAAATGATGAATAGTGAGGAGTTTCAGGATGATATGGAAGAGGTAAAAGAAAATATGGATGCTTTAAGTAAAATGAGTTTTAAAGAATGGAAAAAGATAGCACAAGAAAATGATCCCGAAATGGCAGGAATGAGTGATGAAGAATTGCGTCAAGCTTATGATATGATACAGCAAATGATAAAATTGAGAAAAGGCAATTAATAAAATATAGCAGTAATCTATAAAACACAAAAAAATTAAGAATTATGAAAAGAAACATTTTAATAACTCTATTCTTACTATTTATAATAAATATTAACGCACAAGATAATCACCCAATAATAGGTACTTGGCAATTATCTACTGTAGAGGTTAACGGAGAAACCAAAGATGGTTTTCAAGCAGTTTGGATTTTTGATAAAGGAGGTGAGTTGAAAGCAGCAAGATCTACATCAGGAAAAGCAATTACTGTTGGGACCTGGAAATGTGATAAAAGTCGTAAAATGCTCATCATGGAAAGCACTAGAGATAATGATTTTAATGGTGAAGCAAAAGTAATAAATCTTAAAGAGGATAAATTATCGTATAAGAAAGATGATGCTATTTTAAATTTCAAAAAAACGGAAATGCTAAGCTCAAACAAAGCTTCAGTCAAAGAAATAGCACCAACTTTATCTTTTACAAGTGATCATTTTTTAAATGGAGATGAATATATTGATGACAACGAAAAATTACCATGGAATTTTGAGCAGATCTATAACAATATGAAAAATATAAAAGAAATGATTTACACTGTAGATCGCTATGAACCAAACAAAGGAAAAACAGACTCTTGGGTAAATAGTTATAAGGTTGCATTTATTGATGAGGGAGATTTAAGTATAAGAGAGTATTCATATTTTCAAAAAGATTATATCGATATGAGTGAGGAGGGATATCCTTTATATGAAGAAACCAAAGCGATAAAAGAGTTTTATCCAAGGTCAAAGCCAGATATGTTTAGAGTTGTTGGAGAAGAGTTTTTAAATACTGTATCTGGAGAGTTAATATGTACAGTAGTGGAAGCTTTGGGAGATTTTGATCAGAAAATGAAATTTTGGATGATTAATGATAAACCAGGTGTTTATGCAAAAATTATTATTGTGAAAGATGAGGGAAATCCTTTTGATTATACCAATGTTTACACTTTGAAAGAAATTAAATAAAAACAATGCTTATGAATCAACTAACCAAAATCTTCTTTTTTTTCTTTATTACAGTTGTAATGACTTCGTGTACTGATAAAAAAGAAATACGAAATCCGGATTTTTTAGTACCTCTTAAAATTGAAATTCCAAGTGAATTAGCTGATAATACTGATGCTGTAGAATTTATCAAATCTTCAGAAGATGCAATCAATGAATTTTCTGATAATATTGAAGAATTGGCTTTAGAAGGAGAAGATCTTTTATCAAAAAATGTAGAAGATTTAGATGCTATGGATAAAATTAAACTAGGAAAAATGGCAATTCAATTTGTTTATAATTCAACTCAAATGATGGAGGTAACAGAAAGTATGCAAAATTATATGAAAGATGCCCAATCAAATAGTTTAACTGAATCACAAATAAAAGCTTTTAATAGTATAGTAAAAGCAGTAGAAAACAGAGTAAAAGAAATTAACACTAAATATACGAAGTTGAATAGATAATTTTTTTTAGAGTTGGGGTTTTATTTTCAAAATGAAACCCTGATTTTGTATTAACATTCTTTTACTTATCTAAAACTCCAATTCTTATAATCAGAAGAACTTTCAAGTTTATTCTCCACATCATCGGGAAGAATATTAAAAAAATCAATTCCGGTAAGAGATTCTAGTTCATCTATTGAAACTACAAAATCATAAAGAGGTTTTTCACTTTTTTCATGGGGCACTAAAAAAAGCAATGGCTTTAATCTCAGGCTTTGTGTAATCTAGCAAAATTTTATAAAAATATTTGGGTACAGAAACGCTTTCATAACCTATTGAGCTTAGGTCGTCAGATAAAACACCACCTGTAACTATATATAGATGATTATATTTTTGTGCCCAATAGCGGGTTTTTTCTTCTAAACGTACCCAAACACCACCATTAAAATCATATAATTGCGGACTAGCATTTGAAGTTAGAAAAGTTTCATAATAAGCTTCTTTACTAAATTTTCTATCGGCAGCAGGTAATAAATGACCTTTTGTATAGCCAGAATTTTTATAATTACGCCAGTCTGCTGACCCTGTTTTTACTTTAGAATCTTGTTCAAAATAAGGTCTTTTAATTGTTGGATAAACAATTTGTTCATCTTTTAACTCATAAGCAACCCATTCAGCTTGTTCGTGCTTTTCACTATACGAAAGTGTATAGTATTTGTGTTGAACAATACTATTTGTAGTAGAAGTTGGTAAATAGTTAAAACCAATAATTTCAGGGTCATTATTTTTTTCTTCACATGAAACCATGAAAAAAAGAATAGAGAAATATAAAATAACTCTTTTAATTTGATATACATTTTGCATGAAAATCATTTTTTATTTATCTGAATTATTTCAAAATCATTTGATTTATCTAAGGTATTAAAAGTGGTAATAATTTCTTTTGGAGGAACGGTTAATTTTCTAATAGATAAATCTAACCAAGCACCATAGATTTCGATTTCAGCAGCTAAAACACCATTTTGCTTAAAGATTTTATGTTGAAACTTAAAACGTTGTCCGTTTTCTGAAAGACCTTTTATAAATAATTCAACGGTAATATCTTCACTTAAATTAATTTCACGATAAAAATTTGTGTTTTCGCTAAATAGCACTGGTCCAATATTTTCTTTATGAAATTTGGCTAATGAAAATCCATTTACATTAAAAAAACGCACACGGGCTTCGGCAGCATAATCATTATATGCCGAGTGTCGCATATGATTATTTGGGTCAAAATCAGCCCATCTTGTTGAAAATTTTACTGTATAACTCATTTTTTAATTGATTGATAAAAGATAAGGTTAGTAACGAGGCATTTTTGAGTCCTTGCTACATCTTTTAATTATGTTAATGCTTTAGAGATTCTTTTTACGGCTTCTTTTAAATTGTCTTGCGATGCAGCATAAGAAATACGGATACAATTAGGGTCTCCAAAAGCTTCTCCGGTAACGGTAGCTACATTTGCTTTTTCCAGTAAGAACAATGTAAAATCTGAAGCATTTTTAATTATTTTGCCTTTGATTGTTTTTCCGAAGTAATAGGAAATATCAGGAAAAATATAAAAAGCCCCTTCAGGGATATTTATTTTAAAACCATCGATTTTACTTAATAGATCAACCATTAAATCTCTACGAATTTTAAATTCATCTACCATATATTTAATACTAGAACTTGGCGAATCCAAAGCGGTAATTGTAGCACGTTGTGCGATACAATTTGTTCCTGAAGTTATTTGACCCTGCATTTTGGTACAAGCTTTAGCAATCCATTCAGGGGCGCCTAAGTAGCCAACTCTCCAGCCGGTCATTGCAAATGCTTTTGCAACACCATTCACCGTTATTGTTCTATTTTTCATCTTATCAATTGCAGCAAAACTAAAGCTTGGTGAACCATAATTGATATGCTCGTAAATTTCATCTGAAAGAATATAAATATTTGGGTATTTCTCTAGAACCTTTGCTAATGCTCTAAATTCTTTTTCGCTATAAACAGATCCACTAGGATTATTGGGCGAATTGAAGATAACCATTTTGGTTTTAGGAGTTATGGCAGCTTCTAACTGTTTGGGTGTAATTTTAAAATCAGTATCAATAGTTGAAGGTATTTCAACAATTTTAGCACGCGCCAAGGTGGCCACAGCCGCATAACTTACCCAATAAGGGGCAGGAAATATAATTTCATCCTCTGGGTTTATCAAAACCAATATTGTATTAGCTATAGATTGTTTTGCTCCAGTAGAAACAACAATTTGATTTGGATTATAATCAAGATTATTATCACGTTTAAATTTTCTACAAATTGCTTCTCGTAATTCCACATAACCATTAACGGCGGTATATGAATTGTAATTTTCATTAATCGCATTAATTGCTGCAAGTTTAATAAAATCTGGAGTATTAAAATCAGGCTCCCCCAAACTTAAACTAATAATATCTCTACCTTGTGCTTTTAATTCTCTGGCTTTTGCGGCCATTTCAAGCGTTTGTGAATTTGGAAGATTATTAATTCTATCGGATAGTTGGTTTGACATATTTAATGGAGTTTAATTAAGCTAATTTCGGTTCTTTTCCTAAATATTTTAGTTGGTTAAAATGCTCTTTTAAAGCATCAATAAATGTTTGATATTCGTTATAAGGAAGATCGAATTCCTTTGCAGTTTCACGAACTATTTCTGATATTTTTTTATAATGAACATGCGAAATATGAGGAAAAATATGATGCTCAACTTGATGGTTTAAACCTCCGGTATAAAATTCTACAAATTTATTATTTGGAGCAAAGTTTGAAGTTGTAAACAATTGGTGTATCGCCCAAGTATGTTCCATATTTCCTTCTTTATTTGGTAATGGCATTTCGGTATTTGGCATAACATGAGCCAATTGAAAAGTAACACTTAAAATTATTCCTGCTGTGTAGTGCATAACAAAAAACCCAATAAGAACCTGCCACCATAGTAAATCCGTAAGTAAGATTGGTAAAACAATCCAAATAGTATAATATAAAATCTTTGTTATTACTAAAGTGGACCAAGCTTTTGTTGGGCTAGGTAATTTGCCATAAGATAATTTACGTTTTAAATATTTGCTCATTTGCTTTACATCTGTGGTAATAGCCCAGTTAATGGTTAATAAACCGTACAAGAAAAATGAATAGTATTTTTGGTATTTATGAATTTTAAGCCACTCAGAATTTTTAGAAAATCGAATAATCCTACCAGCATCAATATCTTCATCATATCCCTTAATATTTGTATAAGTATGATGTAAAACATTATGCTGAACTTGCCAGTTATATACATTTCCGGCAAGAATATATATACTGCTTCCCATTAGTTTATTTACCCATTTTTTACTCGAAAAGGAATCGTGATTTGCATCGTGCATAACATTCATACCAACCCCTGCCATTCCAACACCAATTACTACCGTAAGTAGAAGCTGTACCCAGTGTGGCATATCTACCGAAAGAAGTAATACCAACGGAATAATAAAAAGAGAAAACATAATAATTGCTTTGGAATAAAGTTTCCAATTACCAGTCTTTTTAATATCATTTTCTTTAAAATAAGTATTAACCCTTTTATTTAAAGTTCTAAAAAATTTTGTTTGATCTCTTGTTAAAAACTTCACGCCTTCCATGATTCTTTCTGTTTTAGAATGTATTTAATATTACAAATTTAAAGGTTTTATTTGTGAAATAGATTACTATGTAAAATTAATAACGCATTAAAATTGTATTTTTGTTAAAATTTAAAAAATGGACATTCTTAATAAATATTTTAAAAATTTATCTGATAAGCAGAAAGAACAATTTTTAAAATTAGAAAATTTATATAAAATTTGGAATGATCAAATAAATGTAATTTCACGAAAAGATATTGATGAATTGTATTTACGACATGTTTTACACTCTCTAGGAATTGCAAAAGTGCTTGAGTTTAAGCCAGATTCTAAGGTTTTAGATGTTGGCACCGGTGGAGGTTTCCCAGGAATTCCTTTGGCAATTATGTTTCCTGAAACCAATTTTTATTTAGTAGATTCTATTGGTAAAAAAATTAAAGTAGTTCAGGCTGTAGCCGATGAACTTGGATTAATAAATGTAGAAGCAAACCACGAAAGAGCAGAAAAAGTAAAAGGAGAATTTGATTTTATTGTGAGTAGAGCAGTTACCAATATGGATGATTTTGTAAAATGGACTCGCAAGAAAATTACCAAAAAACAAAACCACGAAATTAAAAACGGAATTATATACTTAAAAGGAGGTGATCTTACCAAAGAGTTACAGAATTTTCCAAAAGCAAAAACCTATAATCTTTCTGATTTTTTTACCGAAGATTTTTTTGAAACAAAAAAAGTAGTGCATTTACCTTTAAAATTTAAGCCCTAATTACTAACAAAACAACAGTGTAAGATTCTTATATCATAAAAAAATATTAAAAACCAATATTTTAAGCATTTCATTAGGGTTTTTCTTTCAAATTTCACATTTTTTTAAACAATCTATAATACTTTTGTTTAATTATCTATTTTTTGATAAAATTCAATAAAATCTTTTAAATTTGCCCCCAAAATTTAGAGGGTTTTTAATAAGATTTTATTTACAAAAAAATGATAATAAAATCTTATTAGTTGTATTCCTCTTTTTTTGAGCAAAAAAATTGAATAAAAACGAAACAATTAAAGATTTAAAAACTTTATTGTTAGCTAAAAAGAAGTTTATGAGATTAGTTGGTAAGCCAAAACTTAAATTACGAGAAGATGCCCGTGATTTTATTGATTTATATCTTTCATTAGGACAAAGAGCCGAGAATTTTTTACCTAGACATATTGTCGACAATTTAAAATCGTTTACCCGTTTATGTTATGAAGAACCAGATGATCCGGTGATTCAGCAAAAAGAAATAGATCGTCAACTTTTAGAGCTAAAAGAAGCAATTCCTGGGTATTCTGATGTTTCGTTAATGCTTTTTCCTCATGATGAATCAAAAGCATTTGAATATCGTACAAAGAAAAATCAGTTTCACCAACGCTTAGTTACCCTAATAGATACCGAAGCGATTAATGAAGAAGAACAAAAAGAAGCTAAAAATATTCTTAACTGCCACGATTATTCGGTTGGGACACCACCTGTAACCCAAACTAATTTGAATTTTAGGTACTCTATCCTTTTAGGAAATCAGGTTACTGAGTTACGTAAATTTAGAGAAGTAATTGGAGTCAAAGATGATGTTGAAGAAGCACAATGGAAATATTTGCTTGATGTTTTTGATCAAATGGTAGTGCAAAGTTCTCATTATACTACTGCTGCAGAAAAAGCTGATTTTCTTACACGATCTGAACAAACAGTTAATTTTAAAGGATTAAATGGTTTCTTAAAAACTGTTGTAAGTGGAAGTAGTGATACTGCCATTAAACTTATTAAAGAAGAGCTTTTTAATCCAGATATTGTAAAAGATATTGATTATACTAATGAGAATGATCTGTATAACATTATAAACGGAGATAAAACAAGTATTTTTGTAATCCGTGTTCCTTATTTACGTAAAAATCAGTTTAATAATCTTAAGTGGTTTCCTTTGCTTACGCGAATGATTTTTATTGATTCTTCAGAAATTTCAAAGAGCACTAATACAAGTTTAGTATTTTGTTTACACAATAAAATAATTCAGACTTTAAATAAAGTACATACAAAAAAGTTAGGTGCATTGGCAAACAGTCAATTAAATCTGCGTTTAATTTTAGAAAAAGTAAGTATAAAAAACCTAAAGAATTTTAAATCGTTAATTGAGAGTCAAATTTCAGATTATGAAGAAGAGATTTCTCAATTAAAAAAAGAACAATTAGGAGAAACAGATAATCTTGAAAAAGATATTGTACTGTTTAAATTTGATGAATTTTCTCGTCAGATTTTAAAAGATAAGTATGCGCTAGAGAAGTTGCGGGATTATTTAACGATGATCTTAGATTGCACCGTTCCAGAAAATCTTAAAAAACAAAATAAAAGATTAATTCAGGAATTTGAAGAGCGAACTAAAAAATATTTTTATTCTGAAAATGAAAATGTAGAAATAGCTACTGTAGTTGAGGGTGGAGGTAGAAATCAGATAAAAACTTATGGTGAATATTTGCTTCAGCGAAAGCTAACACCTGTTAACAAATCAATTATTGATCGTTGTCGAATTATTTTAGATATAATTCCGAATACATATCAGAGAACTTTAAAAAATCATTTTCATAAGAATTTTGGAATAAATCTATTTTTAGAGAAGTATAAAGACTATTTAATAAAAGCCGAAAATGAAGCGGATAATAAAGGACGTTTTATTAATTTCTTAATAGATCTTGGTATTTATGAAAAGTATGATGCACTAAGTGATAAAGATCAAAATTCGATTAAAGATTTTCTTAGCAGTCTGGCCAATTTGAATAAAACATCTATTTCTGATGATGTACAGATGATTATTAGAGACGTTTTATTTGGAAAAGAGGATAAAGTACTTAAACCATATATTTTATTTAATCGATATTCTTCATGGGAATATATGGATCTTTTCCCAACAGATAGATTTGATATAAATCCTTTTGATCTTGAAATTGGAATAAATGAAGAAGGTAGAATTGATTACGAAAGGCTGACCAACAGGTTGGATCGTATGAAAAAAACATTCCAGTTATTTGATGAATCAGGTAATCTTTGGGATAGTTTTTGTGAAAATTTAACGATTGTAATCAATGATCCGGCTAATCCTTCTGGTTATTCAGATTTTAACAATCAGACACTATTGCATTTTCTAAAATTTGTAAGCAGTAGTAAAATAACTTTATTTTTAGATGAAGCATATAATGATTCTATAAAATCAGCTGGAGATGACGAGCCAAAATGGCGTACAATTTCTAGATATGTAATGAATAATTTACATCAAAAATATGCTCGTTTAAACCTTGTATCTTCAATTTCAACAACAAAAAACTTAGGAGCTACAGGAGATAGATTAGGTTCGATAATTGCAACTCCTTCTAAGAAAGATGTAATTGATTTTGCACGAAAACAAAATAGTGTTGAAAAAGGGAATACTAATTCGCTTTTTATGTTGGTTAATATTTTGGAGAATGCACAATTTGCCAAATCTATTAAAGATAATTTAGAAGAGCGTTTACCAAAAAATGCATCTCGTAATAAGATAAAATTAAGAATTGAGCAGTATATAATTGCTGAGATTAAAAGTTATAATAAGAAACAAAACACCAAAAATTCGAAAGAATTATTACGTTTTTCACCTTTTGAAGGTAGCCCATTGCACCTGTTCTTATTAAACGAATTGGTTGCACTTGATAAGTTAGATGTATTAGAATTGCCAGACGATTTTAAGTATAAAAATGAACCTTTCTTTGCTTATTATCAAAAGCAATTAGTTAAAGAAATCAATGCTTTTCGAGTAAACAAAAATTTTAGAAATGAAGCTTTACTACGTTTAAAAATAGCAAAAGATACCGCTACAGAATTATTAAAAGGAGAAGCTGGAGAACATGCAAAAATCATTGCCTCTGATGGATCTTTCTTGTTCAATATTCAGTTAAAACACTTTTTCTCGTATCAGGATTTAGAAAAATTTACAAAAAAACTGGCGGAAACACGTGGTATTGCTGTAATTCCATATCAAACTGGATTTTTAAGATTTTCTATGGGAGATTATCTAGACGGTACTTCAAAAGGATATGATGTTTTCCGTAAGGAATTTGAAAATGCACTAGAGATTGTTTTAAAATACTGGGTAGAGTTTTATAATGCCAAAAATTCTGATATAAAAGGAGAATTAAGTACCGATGAAATTTTAGAAAATATTTTCTCAGCAAGATCAGATAGAGATTTTATTAAGGTAGTACTTAATGATTTTCATATTATAAAAAAATTAAATAAACCTATAAATAATTCACTTCGAATAAACAATTTATGGGTACTGTATAATGCATCACCAAAAATGAGTGGTGTAAGTATTAATTCCATAGAGGAATCAAAAAATTCAGTAATTGAATTTTCTGAAGATATTGGAAAATGCAGCACTTTACCTGAATTTATTCAAAGTATTGCTTTTACTTCGGTTTATGAAAACCTATTACCTCAGGTTTATAAAAACATTCCAATGATTAAGCACCTTAATTTTGGAACTGTATTAGCGAGATATGGAAAAGCAACATTGCTTAAATATATTTCGAATAAATTAAATTATCAGCCAACTGATTATGTTATCGATGCGCCAGAAGACAATATTATAATGTCTGAGATAATGCTTGAAATGGAAAATATTCTTTTCTCACCAAGTAAAACAAAGGTCTTGGCAATTAATAGTTCGATGAAACATGCCGATGATATTGCACGACTAGAAGGAATAAACATATTGTTGCGTAAAAACATTCAAGAGTTGATGCTTCATTTTAATCTTCCTTTTGAAAACTATCAAGTAGAGCCAGCTTTAGTTGAATTGGTAGAAAAAGGAATTGAAAAATTTGAATTTATTATTGGTAAAAATGCATCACATATAAACCCAGATAGTTTTATAAAAAGTCTTACAACCAGTATTTATGATGAATTGGTTGCGCAAAATAATATGCTTGGACAAAAAGTATATGGTAAAATAGAAAAATTAATCTATGATAAAATATTAGATTCAGAGATTAGTTCGACAAAAAAAATTACCAGATTGTACTTACTTAGCAGAAAAGATTATTTTAAAAATAATATTATTGCTTTAGTTTCAAGATTCAACGATCAATTAAAAACAATTGATGACTTTGAAATGGAGTCAATAATTGGCGAATTTCTTCATAATTCAGTTCAGGGAGAAATTGAAGAAGTTTGGAATAGAGTTGTAGAATCAGGTGCTCAAAATGTAGATGCAGATAGTTTACATAGTGAAATTAGACTATTTACTTTATTCATTATTAACTTGATGAACCAAACAAAGAGCAATGAGCATTATGATAGATATACGCATTCTATTATGCGTTTGACTGAAGCCGAATTTGCTCAACAAAACTCAGCTATTAACGAAATGATACAACATGGTATCACTGTTCATAATAATTATAGTTTAAAAAATAATCCATTAGAAAAATACGATAACGGTCGTTTAAAATGGATTGCTGATCTAATGAGTCAGTGTGGTGTTATTGGAACAGAAAAGAATATCCAAACGCATACACGCATTGCTACCGATGCTAAAAAACGAGAATATCCATTCCATAGAATTGATAGAATAGAGAACGATAAGAATAAAAAACAAAAGCAAGAAGTATTAGCTCTTGCTGATAAAAAATCTAATGAGTATATCAAAATCTTAGATACAAGACCTTTAGGATCATTTTTTGTAAATAGATTACAAAAACTTGCTAATACTATGGATATGGGGGATTATCGTTGTAAAATTTTTAACGGTGGCCTATTAAATGAATTGTTTATTTTTCATAAGTCGTATATGAAATATATGGCAGATAATTATCGTTTACTCGATTTGCAAGATGCTACATTAGAAGAAGCGAAGAATTTTGTACCAGATACTATTTGTTTTTATGGAGCCCCATCAAAAGTTATTTCGTTTCCACGAATAGGTTATTTTGATATTAAAGGGCCAGAAGGAAATATAAAAACTATTATCACTCCATTAACACAAAAAGGAGATTATTACGGAAATATCAAAAAGCCTCGTTTAACGGTTATGAACGAAAAGGTTAAAGAAATGGGAGGTATTGCCGTTCACGGATCTATGTTTGCTGTTGAAGAGGAAGATGGCGCTATGTTTGTTGTTCAGATTGCTGGAGATAGTGGTGTAGGAAAATCTGAAATGTTGGCAGCAATGATGTTAAAATGGATGAAGAAAAATCTTACCGGTATTCGTTCAATAAAAACAATTGCCGGAGATATGTTTCATGTATTTCCAGATGTAAAAGGGAACCTTTACGGAATTGGAACAGAAGTTGGAGATTTTAGTCGTGTAACCGATTTTGACCCTGAATACATTAAGTTTTACTATTCTTTATTTGAAAGTAGTGCTGATAGTAATGTAGAAGACTTAAATTCACGTAGTACAATTAGTGGTCTTTGTGATGTTAGAATGCCTTATAAAATTGATATTATTTTAACGGCAAGTAATTATGCACGTGAAGAGGCAGGAATTACCAGATATGAAAATCCTGAGAATTTTATCTTATATCGAGATTCGCATGGTGAACGTAAAGAAAAAGCTACTAGCGGTGACAATCCACATTTTCAACGTACTTTATTGCGTTACCAAGGAGATAAACAAATTGTAGAAGTTCTCGATACGCATGGAAGCTATATTGATGAGGTAATTGACTGGGAATTAGATACTTTTACAGGTAAATTCTTCTTATGTTCTTCATATAAAATGATTGATAGAATTGATCTAGATGATATCGTAAATAAAATATTTACAGGAAAAGAATTTATTGAAAATGATGAAACTTTCACTATTAAAGAAGTGAATTATGACATCATTAAAAATAGATTTACAGCAACACTTGTTAATGAAGAAAATGAAGCAAGTGTGCTAATTGATCGTAACATGTTTAATCAAATATTCGATGCTTTAGCAAGTACACCAAGTGGTCAGCCATTTATAGATGAAGCAGGTGAATTGAGTGGTAAAAAACATTTAATAGAAGTTCTTAAAACAGGAGAGGGTAAAAAAATTCAGTTAGGAATTTTAAGTACAGATATTGGACGAAAAGGGAAAGAAATTTCTGGACCACAAATTGCAGCAGAAGATATGCGTAGATTGATTCGTGAAGTACGTATTTCAAGACCTGAAATAATTCAGAATAAAAACGAAGTTAAAAATCAGATACACAAATGTTATAGTCATATTTTTAGTGAAAATAGAGGAAATTCTGAAGTTTATCGTTATAATTTCTGGCTATGGCAAATGGAGCAAATGCGTAAAGCAGAATTTGTTAGAATCGATGATTCTAAGAAAACTGTTGATCTTTCAAAATTAAAAGGATTTAATCCAGAAGCGAAAGAAAAAATATTTAGTCCGTTGTTGATAACTCCAAATCTGAATATTGAGATATCAAGTTTTAGCGAAACCTATTTACAATTAATGAATTTACCTGATATTACAGAGTTTTCATCTGAATTTTTAAGCTCGGCTGATTCAATTTACATTGCACAAGGCTATAGTGAAGAAACAACAGTTAACAATATGATTATCCAAATGTTATTAATGAATGGATATATTTTAACCGAAGACATAACTCGTGGAACAGTTATTGGAAAAGTAAATAGAGAAACTATTGCGGCAACAAAATATGCAGCTTTAGAGATTCTTAAAAACTTCAATAAACCAAAAAAGAAACCTTCTTCTAAATAAAAAGAAAAGAGTTATTAAATTTTTAATGCAGAGCTTTTAAGCTCTGCATTTTTTTTGAATAAAGAGTAATCAATTCAAATTATAAACTAAACATCTTCATTGTTAGTAAAGTAACAAAGTTTTGACCATATATTATACAATATTTTATCATAAAAATAGTTAGATATATATGGAAAAGAATGATTTTTGGGTCAACATGATTTATTACAGCGAAAGCGTTAGAGTTAAGATGTCTGTAGATGAAAAAGTATTACTTACAGAAGCTGCAACAAGAAATCGGCAAAGCGTTTCGCGTTTTGTTCTAGAAGCTATTGCTGAAAAGATTAAAAATCAAAAGAAGAATGCTTCCATTATAACTTGATAGGATTCATAGTTATATATTTTTCTTCTCTTATCCATTATTACCTTCACAATCCGATTCTATTTTATTAAAAACTGAATTTTAACTTTGGTTTGATAATATTCCTATAAGAACAATTATTACTTACCTTTGCCGGATATGGAACTCGGAAAAATCAATAAATTAAAAGTCGTAAGAATTGAAGAGAAGGCTTATTATCTTTCAGATGAAACAGGTAATGAAGTTTTACTTACAAAAGATCAGGTAGAAAAAGATTTGATTGTAGATGAAGATATTGAAGTTTTTATTTACAATGATGAAAATAAAAACTTTGTAGCAACTACACAAAAACCACCTATTCAATTTGAAAAATTCGCCTATTTAAAAGCAAAAAAAGTGAATAAATACGGTGCATTTATGGATTGGGAAATGCCAATTGACCTATTAATTCCATTTGATGAACAAAATGGTAAAATGCATGAAGGCAAGTGGTATTTGGTATTTATGGTTAAAGATGAAAGATCGGATAGGCTAATTGGTTCTTGTAAAGTGAATGAGTTTGTTTTTTTTGATAAAATTGATATAATAGAAGGCGATGAAGTTGATGTTTTATTATATGAAAAAACAGATTTAGGTATGGGGGCTATCGTTAATAATTTATATAAAGGATTAATTTTTGATTCGGATATTCATAAAAAACTACATCCCGGAGATACCATTAAAGGCTTTGTAAAACAGGTGCGAGAAGATGGTAAAATTGATTTACTTCTAGAGCCTTTGGGTTACAAAAACAGTATCGATAAAAATTCGCAAACAATTCTTAATGCCCTAGAAAAGAATGATGGGTTTTTAAACTTAACAGATAAAAGTTCTCCCGAAGAAATTAAATCATCTTTAGGTCTTAGTAAAAAAGCTTTTAAGCGAAGTTTAGGTAATTTATATAAACAAAAAATTATTGATATTTCTAATGAGGAGGGAATTAAACTAGTGTAATATTTTGTATTTTTGAGCAACAGTTTTTAAATAAATAAAATCATGAAAAAAGGAATTATCATTTTGAGTTTATTAGCTTTATTTATTTCTTGTGGAGAGAAAACAAAAAGCGAAAATAAAGATGAAATCAAAACAACAGAAGTAACTAAAAAAATTACAGAACAACCAACTTTAGCTTTAGTTGATTTTGATACCGAAGCAGGGAAATGGGTAAATAAAGAAGTTAAAGTTAGTGGTATAGTTGATCATATATGTAAACATGGAGGAAAAAAATTATTATTAGTAAATAATGATGGAGATGTACATGTTGAAAGTGAAACTCGTTTTGATGATAAAATGGTTGGAGATGAAGTTACACTTGTAGGTGTGGTAAAAGAGTTTAAGGTAGATGAAGCTTATTGTTTACAAAAAGAAGAAGATCATTTACAAAATCACAAAGAAGGTACAGATAGTGATGAAGTGTATGCAAAAAAGTTAGAGCAGATAAAAATATATAGAGACTCAATGAAGGTTGCAGGAGTAGATCATTTATCTTTCTATTCGTTAGATTATGTTTCACATCTTGAAAAACAACAAATAAATTAACCCTTACCTTTAGAAAGCTTGCTAAGTCTGGTAGGTAGGGATACAGAATGGCTTATGAAAAAACTTCGCAAGTGGAGTAGAATTCTCCATCGTGATATAGGTTACTTCTTTATTGGAACGACTATTATTTACGGTTTGTCTGGAATTGCCCTTAATCACATGAACGATTGGAACCCCAATTATTCTGTTGAAATTAAAACATTTAAAACCCCAATTTCCTTATCAGAAAGTGCAGATATTAAAGAAAATATTCAACAACTATTAGCTGATATTGCTCCTAAGGATATTTATAAAAAGCATTATTATCCTCAAGAAAATATAATTAAGATCTTCTTAAAAGGAGGTTCTTCTCTTCTAATTAATACAGAAACAGGCAAGGGTAGAGCGGAATATTTAAGAAAACGATTCGTATTTTACGAGGTTAATTATTTACATTATAATCCAAATAAATGGTGGATGTGGTTTTCCGATATTTTTGCAGGAGCATTAATTCTTTTTGCAATTACTTCATTATTTATGGTTAAAGGTAAAAAAGGATTAAGCGGTAGAGGTGGTATTTATACAGCATTGGGAATTTTAATACCACTATTATTTCTATTCTTTTTATTGAGGTAAAAATTAAATTATTAAAAAAATGATTAGAGGAAAAAGCATTTCAATATTACTGTTATTTATATTTTTAATTTCGTGTTCTCAAGATAAATCTACTCAAAATCAAGTAACTACTTTAAAGAGGACGGCTGAAGAGCTCGTTGCTTCTAAAAAGACTTCAGATATGAGTTACAAACAACTTATGAATATATTAAATAGTGGTTCAGTAATGGTTCATCAAGGAATACTCATTGAAAATAAACAAATGGTTATAGAAGGTGCTGGTCTTATTTTAAATCATGCAGCCCCCAAAGAAAATCCTTGGATTATTATGAATAAACAAGATCAAGAGGAATTTAAAAATAGTTTGCTTGCTTATGATATTGTTTTGGATAATTATGCAAGAGCAATAGCAGAAGAAAGCAAAAAAGAAAATTGGCTGGAAGCAAGTAATAAGTCTCATGAATTGATGAATTCTTGTATTGTTTGTCATTCAATGTGGAAACACAAGGTAAAATAAGCATTAGCTAAATATATAGAGATTATCAGAAAGGTTTTTTGTGATAAAAACTTACTACAATTCTAATTTCTCGAATGTTTTCTTTATAAAAAATGCAAATTAAACATATTCGATTTTGCTATAAAACCAAGGTGATTTATTCAAGATACTAACATAAATACAAACATTTTCAAGGATTTCACTCTTTAATTTTGTAACTTTATACTTGTGTGTTAGAGATTTAATTTATTGTGAGTTATAATTTTCTGTTTTAACTTTATATAGTTAAGATGACAAATTCAGTTAAAATACCGTCCAATATAAAAACTTTTTTTATTGAAATTGGGGAGTTATCTTATTTTGCTGGTCGATTTTTCAAAGAAGTTTTTTCAAGGCCTTTTGAATTTAAAGAGCTTTTACGTCAGTGTTATAATATTGGAAACCGATCCTTATTATTAGTTGGTGTAACAGGCTTTATTTTAGGGCTTGTATTTACACTTCAATCAAGGCCGACTCTAGCTAATTTAGGCGTAGAATCATGGATACCATCCATGGTAAGTATTTCAATTGTTAGAGAAATTGGACCTGTAATTATAGCACTTATTTGTGCTGGTAGAATAAGTTCTGGAATTGGAGCAGAATTAGGCTCAATGCGGGTAACTGAACAAATTGATGCCATGGAAGTTTCAGGTACAAACCCTTTTAAATATTTAGTTGTTACCCGAATAATGGCAACAACCTTAATGGTGCCCTTACTTATTATTTTTGGAGATGCAATAGCTTTATTTGGTTCTGCAATTGTCGAAAATTTAAAAAGTGATGTTTCATTAGTGCTGTATTTTAACGAAGTTTTTAATGCATTAAAATTTACGGATATTTTTCCAGCTACCATAAAAACATTTTTCTTTGGTTTTGCTATCGGGTTGGTTGGAAGTTTTAAAGGATATAATTGTAAAAAAGGCACAGTTGGTGTTGGTGAGGCTTCAAATACAGCAGTAGTTTATACATCTATGCTCATTTTTGTAATTGATTTTATTGCTGTTTTCGTTTTTGATATATTTTTTGAAATTTGATAATGAAAGATAATAATCACATAGAACCCATTTTAAAGATTAAAGATTTAAAGAAAAGCTTTGGTGATAACCATGTCTTAAATGGATTTAATCTAGAACTATTTGATGGAGAAAATTTGGTTGTTATGGGTAAATCTGGTTCAGGAAAATCAGTAATGATAAAGTGTATTGTAGGTTTGATCCAGCCAGATAGTGGAAGTGTTGAAATTATGGGTAAAGATATCATGAAATTAGACCATACTGAACTTGATTTTTTACGTACAGAAATTGGTTTTCTTTTTCAGGGAAGTGCTTTATATGATTCGATGACCGTTAGAGAAAATTTAGAATTCCCATTACGCATCCATAAAGATAAGCTTAAAAGAAAGGATGAATTAGTTTTAGATGCTTTAGAAAACGTTGGTCTTACTCACGCTATAGATTTAATGCCAAGTGAACTTTCTGGAGGAATGAAGAGGAGAATTGCTTTGGCTAGAGCTATAATTCTTCATCCAAAAATTATCATTTATGATGAACCAACAACAGGTCTTGACCCAATAACGGCAAAAGAAATAATTGAATTAATGAGAGAAATTCAACTTAAGCATGGCTCATCATCACTAATCATAACTCACGATGTAGATTGTGCAAGAGTTATTTCAAATAGAATGATTTTATTAATAGATGGTATTAATTATGTAGAAGGAACTTTTAAAGAATTATTGGCTTTAAAAGAAAAAAAAGTACGGGCGTTTTTTAAATAATAAAGATATGAAAAAGACAAATAAACAAAAATTTAATCTCGGCCTATTTGTTGTAATTAGTTCGCTAATTCTAATTACAGCAATCTATTTTATAGGAAAAAAGCAAAATATTTTTGGTAAAACATTTACTATAAGTGCAATTTTTAGTAATGTTAACGGATTACGATTAGGAAACAATGTAAGATATTCCGGAATAAATGTTGGTACTGTAAAAGGAATTAAAATGATAAATGATACCACAATACATATTGAAATGGTTATTGAAACCAAAATATTAGAACATATGAAAAAGAACTCTATAGCTGCTATTGGTTCTGATGGTTTGGTTGGGAGTATGGTAATAAATATTGTTCCAAACATGAAAGAATCTGAACCATTAAACCCTGGAGATACCATAGTGTCTTATAGTAAAATTACAACTAATGATATGTTGTCAACTTTGAATACTACCAATGAAAATGCGGCATTACTAACCTCTGATCTTTTAAAAATTACTACAGATATTAATAAAGGAAAAGGTGTTTTAGGCAAGTTGATTAATGACTCTATTATGGCTACAAGTTTAAAACAAACCATTGAAAATTTAAAAGTTTCAAGTGCTAAAACTACAAAAACAATAGACGAATTAAACAAAATAATTGGTTCGGTTAATTATGATAATAGTTTGGCAGCTGTACTTCTAAGCGATTCAATTTCAGTAATTAAAATTAAATCAATTATTGAGAATCTAGATGGATATAGTAATGGAATCGATTCTGTAATCAATAATTTGAACGATGTAGTGTTAGAATTTAAAAATGGGAAGGGCACTTTTAATTATGTTGTTAATGATACAATATTAGTTAATGATGTTGATGAAACAATAAGAAATTTTAAAGAAGGGAGTGTTTTATTAAATGAAAACTTAGAAGCACTTAAACATAATTTTTTATTAAAAGGATATTTCAAAAAACTAGAAAAGGAAGAAAAAAAGAAAGCAAAAAAAATGCAGTCTAATTGAGTATAAATTTATTTCATAATATTTTCTCCAACCCATTTTGCTAAAAGCATAACGGTTTCATACGGATTTACATTGACAGATGTTGGAAACAAAGAAGCATCACAAACATAAATAGAATTGGTTCCATAAACTTTTCCAGATAGATCACAAACAGATTTATTCTTATCAATACCCATTCTAACACCTCCTTGTGGATGGGCACTTGATAGCGGAGTTTTGTAGAGATTCAAATATTTTTCAGAAATTAAATTTTTAATACTTTTTTGATCTTCTCGAGTAAGTGGTAATTTATTACTACCAGGAACCAATACTTGCTCACAACCGGCAGCAAAAAACACTTTTGTAGCTTCTTGTAAAGCTTTTACCAAAGCTTTTTTTGAATCCTTACTTAAAGTATAATCAATAACTATATTACCTTTTTTATCAATGGTTATTCTATTGTGATACTCTGCTTTATCATGTGTGAGAATTAAAATAGACATCATTCTATTATAACTTTTCATTATTTCTTGATGAAGTTTACCATATCCAGAAATGTTCTTAGCAGTTACACCAGGAAAATAAAAAGAGGTTTCCAAATAGAAATTATCAGATTTTGAAAAATGATCAGAATAAACTGTTTTAGGAAAACCCTTGTAATTGCTTAAATTTTTATGATAAATACCATTGATATTGAACGCAGGATGTAAAGTAATATAACGACCAATATTTTTATTATTTATTCCTAATAACTTGGCAGATCTTAATAAAATTGCTGGCGTATTCAAAACTCCTGCAGCCAATACAATTTTTTTGGCAGTAAATTGATGTGAACCATTTTCTAAAGTGTTTGGTTCTGTTCCCTCAGGAGCTTCTAGTACAATTGTGTTTATTGTATTTTCGGCAACAGAAATAACTTTTGTATTACAAAATATTTGAACGCCTAACTTAGTTATTTTCGGAATTTGAACCTCTAAGGTTCCTTGTTTAGCACCAGTTGTACAACCCAAATTACAAAATCCTTGTTGTTGACAATTTTTAGTATTTATCTTTAATCTTTTTACCGGTATTCCAAGATTTTCAGCACCTTCTTGAAACAACCTGTTATTATCATTATCCCAACTTTTTGGTAATTCATGAACCGAAATTTCTCTTTCAATTTCATCCAATGATTTATCTACATATTCATCTGATAAAAATTCTAATCCAAATTCATTTTTCCAATTTTCTATAACACTACTTGGTGGACGAAAAGAAACACCTGTATAAACAGCAGAGCTACCGCCTAAAGTGTTTCCGGCAGCAACTCCAATTTGTAAGTTTTTTGATAAAACAGCACCTCTGTTATAGTACAGAGCAGTCATATCAATTTCACGTTGGTTAAAATTTTCTTTTGTGTTGTGCGGACCCGATTCTAAAATCGCAATTTTGAGAGTTGGGTTTTTTCGAAGTAAATAATCTGTAAACGTAGCGCCACCAACACCAGAACCAACAATAATTACATCAAAAGTTAAATTATTTTTCATTTTACTCGATTATTTATAGGTCCGTCATATTGAATTGTAGGCCAAATATCCTCAATACCATAATATGAAATCAAGATCAATGATCGCAGCCCTGTTAAACCACCAACAATTTTACCAATAGGAAACTCAAAAAGGTTGTTTATATATTTATCTCTTTCATTGAAATTCAAATCATTAAACGATTTAAAATTGTAAATAAAACTCAAGTTTTCTATAACTATCACCAATAATTTAATTTTATTTGACGAGTCTTTTTCTAAACCTTGAAAAATATGTTTAAAATTCTTTAAAAAAGCATATTGTAAGGCATCATTTTTATGAATTTTGGGAACAATAATTTCTGAAATTAGAATTATATTTTGTTTAAAATGTGGATTCATTGATTTTAGTATTATTTTTCAAATAAATGTCTCTTTGCTGCTCTTGAAATAAATCTCACTTTTTCTTTTAAGCTAAATCTACTCAAATTGGTTTTTATTACACCTTTGGTCATCATTGTTTTTTTAGAATAATCAATATTTACATCAACAATAACAGGAATATCATTTCCAACTTCTTTAAATGCTTTTTTCATTACCTGTTCAATTTCGGCATCATTTGTCATATAAAAATAAGCAGCTCCTGTAGCATCTGCAATTCCTTTTATGTTTATATTTCCAATAATTGTAGCAACTTTTCGCTTTAGCGGAATTTTTTGAAATTGAGATATTTGCCCTAATTCTCCATCGTGAAAAACAAAATAGATTATTCCTTTTTTATATGTTGAAGCGGTTAAAGCTTCCATACCAGTCATTAAGAAACCTCCATCTCCAACAATTCCAATAACTTTACTGTTTGGATTCATAAATTTAGTTCCAATTGCTGCTGGAACACAAAACCCCATGCAGTTAAAATCGGTTGGTGAAACAAAATGGCGAGAACGATTTACCGGTAACAATTCTGCCGCTAAATAGGTGTGTTTTCCATCATCTACAATAAATCTTGTTTCATCATCTGTAAATTTAGTTAGAGAATCAAAAAAGAATCCTGGTGAAACTTTATCTTTTAATGGTTTTTGTTTCCATTCAGTATAATATTTTTCTTTTTCTTTTTTGATCATTTTCGCTAAAACGGAAACATCTTTTGGTTTATTTGAGTTTAATTTTTCTAACTCTTCAACCAATATATTTAGAGCTTCTTGAGCATCCGCTTCTACGCTAATTTTTGAAGGATAATTCTTATCAAAAACATCTTTATTGATATCGATATGAATCAAATTTTCGGGTACAATTGCACCAAAACTACCAGTTCCAATTTCAGAAAATCTAACACCAACAGCTAACATAGCATCACAGTTTTTAAATGCTTTCTGTGAAGCAGGAATTGAATTTGGTCCAAATCCAAAACCGGTATGTAAAGGGTTTGAGGATGGAAATGATGCTTTTCCTTGTAAAGTAGTGGCAACTGGAGCACCTAGTAATTTTGATATTTTTTCTATATATTTTGTTGCTTCAGCAGCCCCCCAACCAACATAGATTCCAGGATTTTTAGCTTGAAAAAGCATTTCAGCCGCAGCTTTGATTTTATTTTTATCAATTTTTGGAGTGTGCTTATTTTTTAAATAAGCCACCATTTCTTTTACCTCACCTTTAAACATCTGTATTTCGGTAGGAATTTCAATAAATACAGGACCTGGTTCACCGGAAATAGCAATATCGTAAGCTTTATAGATTGTAGAAATTAACTTTTCGTGAGAAGTAATTCTAAAGAACTTTTTAGTAATTTCCTTAACCAAATTACCCTGATCCAACTGATGTAATTGATAATGTTTTCCTGTATCTTGTCTTGTTCCTCCAGAAATGATTAACATCGGAATGCCATCTAAAAAAGCCTCTCCAATTCCACTCATTGCATTTGTCGTTCCAGCAGCAGGCACGATCATAAGTGTACCAATGCTTTTTGAAGTACACGAAACTCCTAGAGCCATAAAAGAGGCTCCACCTTCATGAGTTACTAAAATTGGCTCGATCTTATCGGAATTATTAAGTTCATCATACAACTCAATATTATGAACTCCCGGAATGCCAAAAGTGTATTTTACCCCAATTTGTTCTAAAGCGTAAACTGCTAATTCTGCTCCTGTTTTTTTCATCGATGTCTTTTTATTTTATGTTAATACCGTTTATTGAGGCATATTTTAAAAAATTATCAAAATAAACTTATTTACTTATTATATGCTTTACTGCTTTTTGTGCCGTAAAAATACACGTAGCTAAAAATGTTCCTTCTAAAGCACGCTTACCATGCGAACCACCACCTCCAAATCCCGCTGCTTCACCAACAGCATATAAATTTTTAAAACTATTTTGTTCGCCTTTTTCATTTGGAATATTCAAGACCTGAGAATCTAGATTTGTTTGTATTCCACCCAAACTTTTTCTAGATAAAATAAACTCTCTAATCGCAATTAATGGATAATGCTTTTTCTGATTTAATTTTTGTGGCTTTAAGGTTCTTTTTTTATCTCCTTTATACTCGCGTGTTTGTTTAATTCTTCTAATTTGTTCATTATTCCAAATATTTTTTCCTCTTTCAAAATTAGAATCATAACTTTCAATTGAATTTTTAAGAGCCTCAACAGTCACATCATTAGTTCCTGCAGATTCATTCATCTTTTTAACCAGATCCTCAATGCTATTTGCAGTAATATAATTGGGAGAATCTTTTTCTAAAGTTTTAATTAGTTTTTTATTTCCTTTAAAAATAGAACTTAAAAATTTTAAAATATTTTTTTCTTTAATTCCTTCATTAAATTCAGAGCCAGACACAGCAAGTTCTTTGTATGCAATGGTATTATTAAGAATTTGCCAGGAATATTTCTTTTCTTGCTCACAAATTTTACTTACCAAATATCTTGTATCAAAAGCTGTAATTAATGGAATTGGTCCCATTTGCTCCCCTTTATAATTTAGCCATAATGCAGATTTTGGAGGCACTAAACTTAGTCCGTGATTTTCTCTTTTAGGATAGGGATGAGGTATACCGGCAGCATAATTCCACATTAAATTTAGATTAGTAACATTACCTCCAATTTTTTCAACTTTATCGTGAATTAATCCATCAGAAAAATGATGTGATCCGTTTAGAATAACTTTAGGTGGAGTATCCCATTCTTTATGCCAGTGTTCTCTTACTTTTTGCATATTCCCATTGATTCCTCCTGTAGCAATGATAAAATCTTTTGCCTGACAAATAAAGGAAGTATTGTCAGCTTCATTTATTCCTAAAATGGAAGTAATTTCATCATTTTTAATTGTAAAACCTTCTGCTTTATGCTGAAATAAAACTTGTAGATTATTATAATTTTTATGTGATTTTAAATGTTTAAGCAGCGATTTTATTAGTCCGTGACCAGTTCCCCAAACCATATGAAACCTTGGAACAGAATTACCAGGTTGATGTAAACCTCTTTCCACCCAATGTACTATCGGAAAAAAACGGATTCCTTTATCACTTACCCATTTGTAAATATGGTGCGTTGATTCTAAAAATTCATTTGCCCATTTTTTACCCCAAATTTCTTTTTTGTCAAATTCGGCAAAAGAAAACCAATCTTTTTTAGCCTGATTTATACCGTCTTTTATTTTTGAAAGATTCTGTTGTTTTGAGTTGATAAAAAACATACCACCGAAGGATTCTTTTGCTAACCCACCAAAATTTTTCTCGTAATCTCTCTCAATAATGATTACTTTTTTGTTGGCTTTTATAAGTTCTATTGCAGCTGTAATCCCAGAAATTCCACCACCAATAATGACAGCATCGGCATGATAAATTTTATTTTTAACCCCCATTATTTTTAATAAATTTTCATAAATATAAAGAAAGAATTTTAAAATTTTAGATCGAACACTAATTTTTAGGTATGTTGAAAAAAAACCTGCTAAATATTAATATTAACAGGTGTTAAAATAATTTTTTACAAAAAAGACTAAAGTAAACTTAGTTCAAGCCTCTTTTTTTGATTAACGACTCAATATTTGGCTCTTTACCTCTAAATTCTTTATATAGTTCCATGCCTTTTTTTGTACCTCCTTGGCTAAGCATTTTTCGGAATTTGCCTGCGAGATCTTTGTCAAAAATATCCCCAGTTTCTTTAAAAGCTTCAAACGCATCAGAATCTAAAACCTCCGACCACAAATAGCTATAATATCCTGCAGAATATCCACCACTAAAAATATGTTGAAAATAGGTACTTCTATAACGTGGAATAATCTCATCCATCAAACCAATTTTGGCCATTGAAGTTTTTTCAAATTCATTACATTTTCTAAGTTTTGTGTCTTCAATGGTATGCCAGTTCATATCTAAATATGCAGCAGCCATATATTCTACAGTAAAAAACCCTTGTCCGAAGTTATTTGCATCTTGCATCTTTTTAATTAAAGCATCTGGAATTACTTCTCCGGTTTGATAATGCTTTGCAAATAATTTTAAAAATTCTGGTTCACCCATCCAGTTTTCCATTACTTGTGATGGAAATTCAACAAAATCTCTTGGTACGGAAGTTCCGCCAAGCGAACTGTATTTTGTATCAGCAAATAAACCGTGTATTGCATGTCCGAATTCATGGAAAAATGTTTGCGATGAAGAATATGAAATCAAAGTTGGCTGACCATCAGCGGCTTTTGGATAATTAAAATTAGTAGTTACAATTGGTGTTATGTATTCATCTACATTTGATTGTTTTCTCAGTGAATTCATCCATGCTCCACCTCTTTTACTTTCACGGGCAAAATAATCTAAGTAAACAATTCCAATATGCTTACCATCAGCTTCTAAAACCTCATAGACCTGTTGATCTTCGTGCCATTTTGGTACATCTTTTAATTCTTTGAACTCTAATCCGAATAACTTATTTGTTAGTAAAAACACACCATCTCTTACTGCATTTATTTCAAAGTAAGGGCGAGTTTCTTCTTCGTTGAAATTATATTTTTCTTTACGAATTTTTTCTACATAATAACGCCAGTCACTATCTTGAAATTCACCTTTAATACCATCACTTTTCATGTTTGCGGCTAATGCATCTCGTTCCTTTTTTGCTTGACTTAATGCAGCAGGCCAAAGATTCCCCATGAAGTCATATACTGCCTGAGGTGTTTCAGCCATATTATCAGATAAAATATATTCGGCATGAGATTTATAGCCTTTTAATTGTGCCTTTTCAAAACGAATTTGTACAATTTCTTCTAAAATAGCTTTATTGTCAAACTCATTATCATTATTTCCGCGTAAAGCATAACCATTAAACATTTTTTTACGCATTTCTCGGTTTGTTGAAGCTTTTAAAAAAGGATTAACACTAACACGATGTAGAGTAAATGACCAACCATTTTCGTGCTTTCTCTTTTCGCTTTCTTTTTTAGCTCTTGCCAATAAACTTTCTGAAGCATTTCCAACATCCTTTTTATCGGTAACATGTAATTCAAAATTATTGGTTTCTTTTAATAAATTATCACCAAATTTTTGAGATAAAACAGATAACCTACTATTTAATTCACGCAATCTGTCTTGTTTATCTTTGCTGAGGTTAATTCCAGCTCTTATAAAATTCTTATATTTTTCTTCTAATAGTTTTAAACTTTCGGCATCGAGATTTAAGTTTTCTTTTTGTTTATAAACTGCATCAATTCTATCAAATAACTTTGGGTTTAGATTAATATCATCTGAAAGTTTTGATAACTCAGGAGCAATAGTTTTCCCAGTTTTATTAATAATATCATCTGTATTTGCGCCTTTTACAGCATAAAAAACTCTACTCACTTTTGTCAATGTAGCACCACTTAATTCTAATGCCAAAATAGTATTTTCAAAAGTCGGAGCTTCTTGATTATTTATAATAGTTTCAACTTCTGTTGCCTTTTCTTCAATACCTTTTCGTAAGGCAGATAAGTAGTCATCACTTTTTATTTTATCAAAAGGAGGTACTCCAAATGGAGTATTCCATTCGGTTAATAATGGGTTTTCTCTTGCTGTATCCATAGCTTTTTCTGATTTTTTTTCACAAGATGAGAATAAAATAACACTCATGAAAAAGAATATTGTTAATCGTTTCATTTGTAATAGTTTTAAATTTTGAGTTTGCAAAATAGAATAAATGGATATATTAAAAGCTAACAAACATCATTTTGTAATGTTTGTTTCAAATACGTAGAAAATACTTTTTAAGTAAACAATATTGGTAATGATTTTTATGAATCTTTATGGGGTTCTATGTCGTGTAGTTCTCCTAATTGTTTTAATAAATCAAAAGTTTTTTTAGCTTCATCTTCATCTATAACACTTATTGTAGCACCAACATGAACCAAAACATAATCACCAACATTGGCTTCTGGAGTCAAAGTTAAGCTTACATCCTTAATAACTCCGTCAAATGAAACTTTTCCTGTACGGAAAGTTTCATCTAATTCTGCAGTGATTTCTATTAATTTCCCGGGTATTGATAAGCACATATTAAATGATTTAAAATTTATTCCCACGAAAGTGGAAACAATATAATTATTAACTTAGTTATAGTTTGCTTTTAGCCAGTCATACCATTTTTCCATTCCCTCTCCAGTAGTTGCTGATACTTCGAAAAAAACTAAATCCGGATTTACCTGTTTAGCATATTCTTTAGCTTTTTCCATATCAAAATTTACGTAGGGTAATAAATCAATTTTATTGATAAGACAAACGTTTGATGAATGGAACATATCTGGATATTTTATTGGTTTATCCTCACCCTCGGTAGTACTGATAATTACAACCCGCTTATTTTCTCCTAAATCAAACATTGATGGACAAACCAAGTTTCCAACATTTTCTATCATTAAAATAGAGTTATCTTTAATATCTAATTTTTTTACAGCATCATAAACCATATCACTTTCTAAATGGCATCCTTTTCCTGTATTGATTTGAATTACAGGAATATTTATAGCATCAATTCTATTTGCATCATTTAAAGTTTGTTGATCTCCTTCAATTACATAAAACGGAATTTCACTTTTTAAATCAGCTAAGGTTTTTTCTAAAATAGAAGTTTTTCCCGAACCAGGAGAACTTACTAAGTTTAAAGTGAAAATATTTTTTGCATCAAAAAAACCTCTATTTCTAGCGGCCATTACATCATTGTGATGTAAAATATTTTGTTCAATTTCTAAAATTGTTTTATGATGGTCATGTGAATGATCGTGTGTATGATTATGATCGTGATCACCATGATGATGGTGATGTGTTTTAATATCTTTAGGATTTTGAATATTTACACCGTTTTCACCGGTGCCGCAACCACAAGTACCACACATATTTTTTGAGATTTATTATCCAAATATAATCAATATTAAAATATATAGATCACTTATTTATCAGAAAAAAGAAAACTGCCAATATGATTCATATTGGCAGTTTATAAATTGTAGATTTATTATTTTGATTTAGTTTTTAACTAATAAATACTCCTTTTTTACCTTTAGATCAGCAAGAACATTTAAGGCTTCGTTGATATACATATCTTTATTGAGATTGTTGTGCCAGATCTCACGTTTTTTACTGAGCACAGAGTCTTTTTGCATCAATGGAATCTCATATTTTGGTGAATTAAAAGTAAGATTGCTTTTATAATTATCGATTGCATCAAACTTTTTACTTTCCTCTTCTCTATTTTCAATATCTTTTTGATAATCGTCAAAATTTAGATATACAGTTTTGTCATCTCTCCCTTTTTTTAGCCACTTGGCATTTTCATCAATTAGTGTAAAATGTGGATTAGAAATAATACGCTCCTTACTTTTATTGACAACAGCATTAAAATTTTCATAATAATTAAGTGGAGTATAATTTGCTCTCGAAACTTTATCCCACCCTAAAGGTCTTTTTTCGTCTCTTTCCCCTATTTCCAAATAAGTATATTTATCTGGTATTGCAATATCAGATTCCACACCTTTTAACTGTGTTGAACCACCATTAATTCTGTAGAATTTTTGAATAGTCATTTTCAAAGCTCCAAGGTCTGTAGGATAATTATAATAATTATTTAGAGGAAGTAGATTTTGAACTGTTCCTTTTCCAAAGGTTTGTTTAGATCCAATAATTATTGCACGATTATAATCTTGCATCGCTGCTGCAAAAATTTCAGATGCAGAAGCAGATAATTCATTTACTAGAATAACTAAAGAACCTTCCCATTGAGTTTTTTTATCTGTGTCTGATTTTACATTTGGTTTTTCTCCTCTGTATTTTACTTGTACCACAGGTCCATCTTTTATAAATAATCCTGCAATTTCAATAGCGGTTTTTAAAGAGCCTCCCCCATTATTTCGTAGGTCTATCAATATTCCCTCTACATTTTCCTCTTTTAACCTTTCAATTTCACGAGCCATATCGGTAGCCGAATTACGAAAACCTCTTTCTTTAAAATCTATATAGAATTTAGGTAAATTAATGATTCCATAATTATGTCCATCTTTTTCGACAACACTAGATTTTGCA
Organism: Flavobacteriia bacterium; assembly: GCA_030625645.1. Taxonomy (GTDB): domain Bacteria; phylum Bacteroidota; class Bacteroidia; order Flavobacteriales; family Flavobacteriaceae; genus Namhaeicola. Next base: position 29,321 of record DAOUQH010000001.1, read on the forward strand.
AAAGTCTCTTCAAGTTCAACTACATCTCTAATAATAGGAATCACTTTTAATGACCCATCAATTTTCAATACAGTTAATTTTACTTCAGTTCCTTTTTTACCTTTTATAAATTCAATAGCATCATCAAGTCTCATACCAATAATGTCTTGCGGTTCACCATCGCCTTGAGAAACTTTTAATATTGCATCACCAACTTCCAATTCACCTTGTCTCCAAGCAGGTCCGCCTGATATTAATTCGACAACGGTAGTATATTCTTCCTTTTTTTGTAAACGTGCTCCAATTCCTTCAAGCTTTCCCGCCATACTAATATCAAATCTTTTCTTATCTTTTGGAGCGAAATAACTTGTATGGGGATCAAAACTTAAAGTAATACTATTCAAATACACAGAAAACCAATCAAACTCATCGAGATCAATTACAAAATCATAAAAATCATCCATGCTTTTTCTGGTACCTTCACGAGCTTCTCTTTCTAGTTCTTCAAAAGTTTTTGGCTGACTGATATTTTTTTCTTCTTCAATAAATTTTGGTTGTTCTAAAACCTCATCAATTACAGCTTTGTCACCTTCGGAATCAGATTTTACCTGAAGCTTTTCTTGCATTCTTATTTTTTCATGTAATCTGGAAAGTGTAGCAATTTTTAATTGATCTTGCCATATCTGAATTAACTCAGCTTCATTATTAGCAAAAGATTTTTCATCATAATCTAAAGAAAAAGTTCCCTTTTTATCAAAATCAAAAGGATCATTTAAAATTTTATTATAATAATTTTGCGATTCATGTAATCGTTGGATATATCGATTATAAACCAAATTAAAAAAACTAAGATCCTCGTTTTTAATTTGGTCATCGATCATTAATTTATATTTTGAAAATTCATCGATATCTGATTTGTAGAAAAACCGTTTGGTAGGATCTAAACCATCAATAAATTCTGTATATATATTTTTTGAGATCTCATCATTTAATTGAATTGGCTCGTAATGCCCTTTTTTCAAAGCATATCTTATCAAGGATATTAGCACCTTATCCCTTTCAGGATCTGGAGTGGTTTTCACTTGAAATCCAACCATTAATCCTGCAAAAATAATAATTGGTATTATTATTTTGTATTTCCTTTTCATATATTCTAAGGTTTTATGCATTATATTTAGTATAAAAACACCAAAAGTGTGCCAAGATAATAAAAATAAGCAGTTATTTATCCAATAGATTGATAAATGCTAATTTTTATTTACATGCAATACTAACTAAATAATTCTTAAATCATTCTCAATAAAATGTTAAAGAAGAAACGAATATTTATGCTAATTATTGAGTTAAAAATAAATTATCTTTAATTAATCATAAAACATTAAATTTGTTAAAAAAATAAACATGAATAAAAGACCTTTAATATTAGTAACTAATGATGATGGAATATCAGCACCAGGAATAAGAACGCTTATAGAAGTGATGAATGAAATTGGTGAAGTTTTTGTTTTAGCTCCCGACAGTCCTCAAAGTGGAATGGGACACGCAATTACTATTGATACTACAATTTATTGTGATGAAGTTTTTACAAACAAAGGGGATCAAAGTGAGTTTCGTTGTTCTGGTACGCCAGCAGATTGTGTTAAAATGGCAATTAGTGAAATCTTACCTAAAAAACCTGATATATGTGTGTCTGGCATAAATCACGGATCAAATTCTTCAATCAATGTAATCTATTCAGGTACTATGAGCGCCGCGATTGAAGCTGGTATCGAGGGAATTCCCGCAATTGGTTTTTCATTATTAGATTATTCATGGAATGCCAATTTTGAAGGTTTAAAAAAACACATTAAAAAAATTACACTAGAAGTTTTAGATAATGGAATGCCTGATGGCGTAGTGCTGAATGTGAATTTTCCGAAATTAGAAAACAATAATTTTAAAGGAATTAAAATTTGTCGTCAAGCCCGAGCTAATTGGGTAGAAGGATTTGATAAGCGTATTAATCCTCAAGGGAAAGAATATTATTGGCTTACCGGAAAATTTATTAATTTAGATCATGGTGAAGATACAGATGTTTGGGCTCTTGAAAATGATTACATTTCAATTGTTCCGGTTCATTTTGACCTAACAGCGCATCATTTTATTAAAAAATTAAACTTATGGGACTTATGATAAAAAAAGAAATATTTATTGGTTTTTTAATAGCCTTAGTAGCAACCTCTTTTGGTTTTTACCTATATGTTGAATTTGTTTTACCTTATGGATTTCAAGAATCTTTAAAAATAATAAACGAAGAAAATCTATGGGGAAAAGTACTTGGATTGGCAGCAATACCAAACTTATTGGTGTTTTTTGTTTTTATAAAAAAGAAACAAGATTATAGAGCAAAAGGTGTATTATTAGAAACGTTTGTTGTCACCTTTTTAATTTTAATTTCAATGTTCTTTTAAGGATGAAATATTATATAATTGTAGGAGAAGCTTCGGGTGATCTACACGCCTCAAACTTAATGAAAGAATTGCTTAAAAAAGATCCTCAAGCTGAATTTAGATTTTGGGGAGGTGATTTGATGCAAGCTGTTGGTGGAACTTTGGTAAGACACTTTAAAGACCTTGCTTTTATGGGTTTTTTGGAGGTTATTATGAATTTGAATACAATTTTAAGTAATATTAAATTTTGTAAAAAAGATATTTTAAAATACAAACCAGATGCCTTAATCTTGGTAGATTATCCTGGATTTAATTTAAAAATTGCCGAATTTGCCAAAAAGAATGATATCCTGATTCATTATTATATTTCACCAAAAATATGGGCATGGAAAGAGAGTAGAATTCATAGAATAAAACGAGATGTTGATTTTATGTATATCATCTTACCTTTTGAAGTTGATTTCTTTGAAAAGAAACATAATTTTCATGTGAATTATGTAGGTAATCCTTTGTTAGATGAAATAGCAAATAGAAACCCGATTGATAAAAAACTTTTCCGAAAGGAAAATAATTTAAGTACAAAACCAATTATTGCACTTCTGCCAGGTAGTCGAACACAGGAGATTACAAAAATGCTTTCGATAATGTTAAAGATGTCTCCTAAGTTTCCAGATTATCAATTTGTAATTGCCGGAGCCCCAAGTCAGAAGTTATCATTTTACCAGTCATTTATTCCAAATAATGATATAGCTGTTATAGAGAATAAAACCTACGATTTATTATCGGAATCGTATGCTGCTTTGGTTACTTCTGGTACTGCAACTCTGGAAACAGCAATTTTTAAGGTGCCACAAGTTGTTTGCTATAAAGCAGGAACAATAACTTATAATATTGCTAAATTATTGATAAAAAATATTAAATATTTTTCATTGGTAAACTTGATTTTAGATAAAGAAGCTGTCGCAGAATTACTTCAAGATGAATTAAATGAAAACAGGCTTGAATTAGAACTTAAAAACATTTTAAGTTCTAACGGAAGAGAAAAGATGTTTGAAGAATATTTTGAATTAGAAAAAAAATTAGGAGGGATAGGTGCTAGTAAAAGAACAGCCGAATTGATTGTTGAAAATACCATAAAATAATATTTCCATTTTTTATTAAGGATTGATTTTTTGGATAAAAAAACGACCCCTTTTGGGGTCGTATATTTTTTAAACAAACATTTTAATTACTTACACAAAGCCTCTAAGGTATCTTCTATTTCACCTGGAGTATCCATAATTTTCATAAAAGTACCCATTGTTAATTCAGGCCAGCATACAGCCAAGCGATAGCGTCCGTGTAACATTGTGGCTTCAGTACCTTGTAAAATAATTTCATAAGGCATTGCGGCAATATGATCTTCGCCAATAATTGGCAGGAATTGTGCTTCGCCAATAGTTTTGTCCATTAGGCCAACTCCAAAAACAGCAATTTTATTTGATGAAAATTTAAGTTTATAGATCAATTTCGTATTCCCTTTTTTAGCTGCAAGATTCTTTTCAATAATTTTCACACCTTCTTCAAATGAGTCAAAATCTTCTAATTCTACAGGGTCTGTAAAATAAGGCATCATCATTTTGTATTGATATTTTTGTATTTGCTTAGCGGATAAAGAACCTCCAAAAGGTTTATTTTCATTTCCTAAAGTAGATAAAGCAGATTTTGCATCAGTAGCTACTTTTTTTAGTGCTGTTTTATTAGAGATATAATTCTTTCCTAAATAGGCATTAAAAATGTATTCCGGATTCAAATAACTTATAGTTGTATTCCCGCCTTTAGAGATTAAACCAACTTTAAGCGCAGCTGCAAGCGCACCGCGATCTTTTACTTTTAATACTGTAGTTTGTAGATCTTTTCGAGTATAAACTATTACTTTTAAGTTAGATTTGTTTTCAGGATTATATTCTCCGATAATTTTAAAACCCTTACTTTCAAGAGCAGATTTCACTTGATTTGATGTTTGGCTGATATCAGAATTGGAAACACCAACTTTAATGTAAGGTGATAAGTTTTGTGCTTTAGCAGTATTAAATCCAAAAAATAGGAAAATCAATAAAGCACTTGAAATAAATTTTTTCATGATGTTGTTTGTTAAAAGTTAAATTAATGATTAAGTTAAGCAAATGATTAACAAAAGTGTTCCCAAGCACTTTCTTTAATCGACCGCTAAATTACTAAGCAATATCAATTTAAAAACTAATATTTATCATATAAAAAGATTTTCTTTTTATATTTACAAAGAAGTAATTTTGGTGTCTTTTTATTTATTTTAATATAACAGAACTACTTTATACATTAAAAAAATAAATATTTTAACTTGAAAAAATTAATACTAAGGAGTTTTATTTTTATTCTTTTTATTCAATCTCATTTTTTGATTGCACAAGAGTGGAAAGATATAAAATCTTATCAAAAAGAAACTGGCAACACTTCACTTATTGATGGTAATTGGCTTAAAAAAGACAGGAAGAAACAAACTCATATTTGGAAACAAGCAAACAAGTATAATTTGAGTTTAAAGAATGGTAACAATAAATATAAAACGGTTAATCAAATAAGAGATTTTTATTTGTGGTTTGATGAAGAAATAAAAAACCAAGGTTATGAAATTAAATGGTTTGGAATTGCTCCAATTGCAGCAAATCAAATATCAAAAGCAAATTTATTTTTAATACGAGTGTTTATTATTAGAAATAATGAGTTAATTAGTTTTCTAAACAATGGATCAAAAAAAGTATTTTCTTATGCTTTTACTGAAATGGAAGAAATTTATTTTTCAAATGAAATAATTAAAGGTAAAGATGCAGAAAAATGGGATGCTAAATATGGTTTGGATGAACAATGTATAATACTAGAACCTCTTTATAACGATTTATCTGAAAAATCAATTAAGAAATTAGAAAGAATGGCAAAACGAAAAGGAATTTTTTATTTTGGAATTCCAAAGAGTCTAGAATTTGAAGGTGATATCAAAGATTGTAAAACCAGATTTAATCATGGTGTTAATAAACTTCAGCCTTTTTATTTAGAAAATAACTAAAATAACACCTTTACCACATCTTCAATTTTTGAAACTTTAATAATCTCAATATCATATTTATTTTTCGGAATTTTATTGAATTTTGAGAGCATTATTTTATCAAAGCCTAATTTTTCGGCTTCTAAAATTCGTTGATCAATTCTGGTTACAGCTCTAATTTCACCTGATAGTCCAACTTCAGCAGCAAAACAAATATTTTGTGGAATAGCTTCATCTTCATTAGAGGATAAAATCGAACAAACCACAGCCAAATCTATTGCAGGATCCTCTACCTTTAAGCCTCCGGCAATATTTAAAAATACATCTTTTGCACCAAGTCTAAATCCGGCTCTTTTCTCTAAAACTGCTAGCAGCATATTTAGCCTTTTAATATTATAACCAGTGGCAGATCTTTGTGGAGTTCCATAAACCGCAGTACTTACAAGAGCCTGTACCTCAATCATTAATGGTCTCATTCCTTCTAAAGTAGCTGAAATTGCAGTACCTGTTAAATCAGCATCTTTTTCTGAAATTAACACTTCTGAAGGGTTGCTAACTTCTCTTAATCCGCTTCCCAACATTTCGTAAATTCCTAATTCGGCAGTTGAACCATATCTATTTTTTTGAGCTCTTAAAATTCGATAAGTATGATTTCTATCTCCTTCAAATTGTAAAACAACATCTACCATATGTTCTAATATTTTAGGCCCAGCAATAGAACCTTCTTTAGTGATGTGTCCAATTAAAATTACAGGCGTATCAGTTTCTTTGGAAAATTTTATTAATTCGGCTGAGGTTTCTCTTATTTGCGAAATACTTCCAGGAGAAGCTTCAATATAATCTGTATGAAGTGTTTGAACAGAGTCGATTACAACAATATCTGGATTTGTCTCTCCAATAATTTTAAAAATATTTTGTGTTTTTGTTTCGGTTAAAATAAGACAATTATCATTGGTGCTTTTTAGTCTTTCTGCTCGAATTTTTATTTGTGACTGACTTTCTTCTCCCGAAACATATAGTACTTTTTGATTTACATTTAATGCAATTTGTAAGACTAAAGTAGATTTTCCAATTCCGGGTTCACCGCCCAGTAAAACAATAGATCCTTTTACCAAACCAGAGCCTAAAACCCTGTTAAGTTCAGTATTTAAAGTATCAATTCTTTCTTCTTGTGTAGTTGTAATCTCATTTATTTTTTGAACTTTATTTACTTTTTTGTTAACTGTAGTTTGTTTCCAATTGCGTTTTTCCTCTTTCTGAATTACTTCTTCAACAATCGTGTTCCACTCATTACAGGCAGAACATTTTCCTATCCATTTTGGATGTTGTGTACCGCAATTTTGACAGAAAAAAGTAGTTTTGGTTTTAGCCATTTTATATTTTATTTATTTTCAGTTGCCTCCGATTTTAATCGAATTATTTTTTCAAATACACACAAACAGGAAAATGATCACTTGCTCCACCAATATAATGTTTTCCTATGTAAGTTCTTCTTGGCGTGCCTCTTCTTTTTCCTTTCTGCTCTCGTAAAAAATAATCATCTACAATTTCAGCATTTTTATATTGTAAGCCTGTTTTTCCCTTAAAATTTTCACTTAAAATAATTTGATCAAATAAATACCATTTTCCATGATGACTTGTTGTTCCTTTTCCTCGTTCTTGAAACTCTAACATTGGATTGAAGAAACTTGAACCAATTAGAAAATTTTTAATACTATTGTTTTTTGGCTCATCATTAAAATCACCCATAATAATTATTTTAGGATTCCTATTTTCTAAATAAATTTTGGCAACAATGCTTTGCACTAATTTTGCAGCTTTTACTCTTTTCTTTTCAGAGGATATTTTCCCATTATTTCTAGATGGCCAATGATTAACAATGATATAGATTTGCTCATCGAGAAGTTTTCCAGAAATTAGTAAAATATCACGTGTATAATCTCTGCCCTGGTTTTCATCTTCTAATAGTAATGGATAAGTATCCGAATAAATTAATTCAAAATATTGTTTTTGGTATAAAAAAGCAACATCAATGCCTCTTTCGTCAGGAGAGTCATAGTGAACAAAATTATAATCATAACTTATTAAGGATTCAGAATTGATTAGATCATTTAAAACTGTTTGATTTTCAACTTCTGCAACACCCAAAAATATTGGAGGAAACCCAGCCTGTTCTTCCCCAATTTTTGAGATAACAGTACTTAATTTATCTAATTTAGTTCTATATTTGTTTTCATCCCATCGCAGTTCACCTTTTGGAGTAAAACTCTTATCTAAAGTATATTCGTTATGTTGTGTATCGAATAAATTCTCTAAATTATAGAACGCTATTGTAAAATTATTTGTCGAAATTTTATTAGGCATATAAAGAAATAATAAAAACGAAAGTACAAAAAAATTAATCTGCGCAAGCTTTAAAAACTTTATTTATAAATTTGTAATATGATTGAAAAAAAGAAAGAGAACATTGAGAATGTTGTTTTAATTGGTGTTATCACTCAACATCAAAATGAGGAAAAGTCGAAGGAGTATTTAGATGAATTAGAATTTCTTACTTATACAGCAGGAGGCAAAGTTAAAAAAAGGTTTACTCAAAAAGTAGATTCTCCAAACCCAAAGACATTTATTGGAAAAGGAAAACTAGAGGAGGTTAAAAAATATATTGATGAAAATGATATTCAAACTATTATTTTTGATGATGAATTAAACCCAGGTCAATTGCGAAATATCGAAAAGGTTTTAGAAGAAAAAGTTTTAGATAGAACCAATTTGATATTAGATATTTTTGCACAAAGAGCCCAAACTTCATATGCAAAATTTCAAGTTGAGCTAGCACAGCATCAATATTTGTTACCTAGATTAACCGGATTATGGACTCATCTAGAAAGGCAAAAGGGAGGTATTGGTTTACGTGGGCCAGGAGAAACAGAAATTGAAACAGACAGAAGAATAATTCGCGATAAAATTTCACTTTTAAAAAAGAAGCTGGTAAAAATTGACAAACAAATGGCAGTTCAGCGGAAGAATAGAGGGAATATGGTTCGTGCTGCCTTAGTTGGCTATACAAATGTTGGCAAATCTACTTTAATGAATGTTATCAGTAAAAGTGATGTTTTTGCCGAAGATAAACTTTTTGCGACTTTAGACACAACGGTAAGAAAAGTGGTCGTAAAAAATATTCCTTTTTTACTTACAGATACAGTAGGATTTATTAGAAAATTACCAACACAATTGGTTGAATCATTTAAATCTACTTTAGATGAAGTAAGAGAAGCCGATCTTTTGTTACATGTTGTTGATATTTCACATCCAAATTTTGAAGATCATATAGATTCAGTAAATAAAATTTTAGAAGAAATTAAAAGTATTGATAAACCAATATTAATGGTTTTTAATAAGATTGACGCATATAACAACGAGGTTATTGATGAAGATGATCTAATTACCGAAAAAACCAAAGCACATTACACTCTAGAAGAATGGGAAAAAACATGGATGGGTAAAATGGATGGAAATTGTATTTTTATTTCGGCATTAAAAAAGATTAATTTAGAGGAATTTAAAATGAAGGTTTATGAAGAAGTTAAAAAAATTCATATAAAAAAATTTCCTTATAATGCATTTTTATATGAGGAATATGAGTAGTTAGTAATAAAATTTGGGATTATCCTTCTCCCTAAGTTTATATATCTTCTTGAAAATCAGGACTATCTTTATCGATAATTCCGCGACGATTTGCTCGAATTTTCCATAATTTTCTTGCTAAAACTTGTAGGTCTTCATCACTATCACTTTCATCGACAATTTCTAGACCCAAAAGAGTTTCTATAATATCTTCTTGGGTTATCAAACCACTTACCGAGCCAAATTCATCTACAACTAAGGCTACATGTTCTTGGTTTTCTATCAGTTTATCTAAAAGTGTGGGGATTGACTCTTCTCTATTAGTTTCCATAATCTCTCTTTGAATAGTTTGTAGAGGCTTATCTCCATTTCCATCAATGATAGATTCCAGCAATTCGTCTTTTAAAATATAACCTCTAATATCATCTACAGAATCATCATAAACGGGAACTCTAGAAAATTTTAATTTAGGATTATCATCATAAAAATCTTTAATTAATTTTTTGTTCGAAGAAATTTTAATTACAGTTCTTGGTGTCATAATATCTTTCACCAAAACTTTATCAAAATCTATCATATTTTTCATCAACTCTCTTTCTTTTTCTTGAAAAATCCCTTCTTCTTCAGCCATATCAGCCATGGCATGAAAATCTTCACGACTTACAGAAGTTGAATCTGAACTCTCTCCAACCAATTTTGTAAAAAATTGCAATACCCATAAAATTCCAGTATATTTTAGAGGAAACATCAAAGCATAAATTGCTTTTGTTGCAAAATTTGCAAGTTGTTTCCAATATTTTGCACCAATAGATTTCGGGATAATTTCAGAAAGGATTAAGATCAATAAAGTCATTATTGTTGAAACAATACCTACGGAATTATTACCTGAGCCAAATGTTTTTTCGGCTTGTACACCAACTAATATTGCACCAACTGTATGGGCAATAGTATTTACAGTTAATATTGCAATGATTGGTTTGTCAATATCGTCTTTTAATTTTTCTAGATCTTTAGCATAACCCATACCTTCATTTTTTTTTACAGTAATAAAAGTTGGTGTAACACTTAACAGTACAGATTCTAAGATAGAACACAAAAAAGAGAAAGCTATGGATACAACTCCATAAATTATTAATAATGTCATTTATTTATATAAATATTTAATGCTAAGGTATAAAATTTTAGATTATTTGAAAGGTTTATATGATATTTTAAAAATTAGCTCCTTTAGTAAGTGTAAAAACCAATCTAAAAATTATAATTTACACCGAGACCAAATACTTCTCTAACTTGAAATCCCGAATAGGCATTATCATCATAAATTGTTTGAAAGGTAAGATTGGTTGAAAATAAATTATTAATTTTCATTACTAAATTCATGGTGTAATCAATGTCAACATTTTGTGGTTTTTCTAGGTAGTTTGAATATAGTGAAAGCATGTTTTCCATACTTATATTTTTCATCAAATCAAATTTATAATAAGCTCTTAGATTCAATCCAAACTCAAATAAACTAGTGTCACCTGGGTCAACACCAAAGGTTTTTACATCATTGCTAGATTCAAATAAATGTGTATCACTATTGAAAGTGTAAATTTCATCAAAAAGAAAAGTAAATTTAGTGGTTATTGGTGCAATATTAACATAAAGATTATCGCTTTTTTTCCATAAAAAACCAGGTCCAAAACTCCAGTATGCAGGCTTAAATAAACCAGATGTTAGAAAATTCTCATTATCACCGAGAAAGTCATCGGTATAATCGTAACCATCAGAAAATTGGGTTTTAAAATTCATAAAAAAGGAAGCACTCCAATTCTTTTTTAATTTTTTACCTAAGATTGAGTTTAGCTCTAATCTGTCATCTGATTTTCTTGTACCGTCATTTTTTGTATTTGTCAAACCATAACTAGCTAATAATTTATTATCAAGAGTCCAGTCTCCTTTTTTATAATTAAAATCATAATTTGCATTAAGGTTTCCTGCAAAACTATTATCTCCGCCTGTTTGCCAGTTAGAAAAAGCCGATTGATTAGCTAGAAATGTTAATTTTCCTGTAGTTGCCCATCCATCAGGAATTGTATCTTTTTTTGCTTCATCTTGGGCAAAAAGCAAAGACGCACTAATAAGTAAAAATAATGTGAGAATTATATTTTTCATTTTTATAAAAAAGGTTTAATAATGGACAAAAATATATATTTTCTCCTAAATTTATAGAATAATCTTCTTTTAAAATTTTTTCATTTTTTTTGAAGAAAAACATCACTAAAATGTACTTGGATTAGAACTAACACAAATGATTTATTTAATAAGAAGACCGAAGAACTAATTAGTTCTTCGGTCTTCTGTATTTTTGTAAAATAGGTACTATTAATTTTTAAAAAGTGGTTTTAATGTTGTCGAAATTTTCTTTTGCTTTTTTAAAGTTTAATTTTGCCTTATCGCTTAATCCGATTTCCAAATTCCATTCAAACCCCTCTACACCAATAATATATGCTTTGGGTTTGTGTTGGTATAAATTTTCAGCTAAATACAAAATCGTTTCAGGCATCAACTCATGTGTGCTGAAGCTAAATTTATCGGAAGATTTACAAGGGTTAAAATAAAATCCTTTTTCAGTTTTTTGTTTTACGGCATCTACAAATATTACTGTATCATAACTACAAATTAGTTCGGCATCTTCAATTTGCAATTGGTATCGATAATCAAGGTCGAAATTTAAAGACTCTGCCTCATTTAAATAATCTATAAATAACCATCCGAGTCCGTCATCTTGTCGACCAACATTACCGATACCTAATACAATTGTTTTATTATTACTCATTCTGTAAAATATTAATGTTTCAATCTATTGAGTGAGAATTTATAGATTAATTTTCGAGTCAATAGGCATAAATTTAATTAACTTCTTTTTAAATCAATTAGATTCCCAAGATGATCATACATTGAAATTTCCAATGGCATTTGTCCTATAGCGTGTGTTGCACAGCTTAAACAAGGATCATAAGCTCTAATTGCTACTTCTACTTGATTCATCATACCTTCAGTTATTTTTGGTACACCGCTAATTACATTATTGGCAACCCAACTCACAGCCTGGTTCATTGGCTCATTATTGTGTGTTGTTGATACAATTAAATTACATCGTGTAATTCTGTCTTTTTCATCAACTTCATAATGATGGATTAGAGTTCCACGAGGTGCTTCAATAATCCCTACACCTTCTCTACGTCTTTCTCCTCTTCTTGTAAGGTCATTGCTTAAAATATCGTCATCTTCTAGCAGCTCTTTCATCATTTCAGCACAGTACAGCATTTCGATTAATCTTGCCCAATGAGAAAACATGGTTCTATTATTAGTTTTTCCATTGTTAGCTGCCATGAATGCTAACCTTTCAAATGCTGCATGAGGTGTGGAAATTCCTTCACAAACATTTAATCTAGCCAATGGGCCAACTCTATTCCACCCTTTATCTCTACCTAGGTGCTTCAAATAAGGAAATTTTAAATAAGACCATTTTTCAACACCTTCATAAAAATAATCTTGATAATCATCATTTGCAATATCATTTAAAGTAATATTCCCATTAGAGTCAATTGCTCTTAAATTACCATCATATAACTCTAAAAAGCCATTTTCTTTATTTACTAAGCCTAAATGTCCCGAAGGGTAAGTTGCAAATTCATTAAGCCATTTTGAATTTTTGGAATGATAGACTTTAATAAAATCAATAATTTCTTTTGACCACTCTATCATTGTATCTACAGAAGGCATGTCTTTGCCATTCAAAAAATAATCTCGTTCTTTTACCGTTACTTTTTTATGTACACCACCAGGCGATGCTGAAATTCCATGTATCCGTTTTCCAGCTATCATTCTTATTATCTCTTGTCCAAATTTGCGCATTAAAATTCCTTTTTTTGCCAATTCTGGATATTCCATTGCAACGCCAACTACATTTCTTTTTGCAGGATCTATATCAGATCCAAAAAGAAGATCAGGAGATGCTAAATAAAAAAAGTGTAGAGCATGTGATTGAAATACTTGTCCGAAATGTAATAATTTTCTAATTTTTTGTGTTGGCATTGAAAGATCATCAGGCTCTAATCCAACAATTTGGTCAATTGCTTTTGCAGCTGCCAAGTGGTGACTAACGGGGCAAATTCCGCATAAGCGCTGTACTAAAACAGGAGCCTCCCAATATGGATGTCCTTGAATAAATCTTTCAAACCCTCTAAACTCTACAATATGAAAAAAGGAATCTTTTACTTTATTATTTTCATCTAAGTTGATAGTTACTTTTCCGTGACCCTCAACTCTTGTTACTGGGTCAATTACAATTTTACTGCTCATAATCAATAATTTAATCGTATTTAAATTCTTCGTGGGTAATAGATATCTCTTTGCCGAGTAATATACTTTTTACAACTTTCCAAATATGGTTAGCATTAGGAGGGCATCCAGGAATGTAATAGTCAATTTTTACTACTTCGCTACAAGGATAAACGTTATTTAATAGTTTTGGAATGTCTTCGTGATTTGGAATTACATTAGCACCTATTTCACTAGTAGCACTGTTAATATAAGCCTCTTCTAAACACTCTTTTAACGGAACAAAATTTCGCATTGCTGGAACACCTCCCATTATAGCACATTCTCCAAAACCAATTAAAATGTCACATTTTTTTCTAAATTCTTTTAAAACCTCTACATTTTCAGAATTAGCACAACCCCCTTCAACCAATCCAACATGGCAGCGTTTACTAAAGTTTTTAATATCGGTTAAAGGAGATTTGTTAAACTCAACTATTTCAAATATATCTATTATATCGGTATCAATATCTAAAAGAGACATGTGACAACCAAAGCATCCCGCAAGAGAAGTAGTAGCAACAATAAATTTTTCTTCTTCCTTTATTTGAGCCCTAATTCCATTTACAGGTGTTTTTTTAATTTTCCCAAGTAAATCATATTTTCTTTCACCAAAAGGTTCTTCGTAGATCATGCCTTTTACTAAAATAGCACCAACTGGACATATATTCATTGCATGAATGGCATGAGCTTCACTTAATTTTTGCTCTTGTTCATAATCAATGTGAACTCTTGTTTTTACACCTCTTTTTACAAAAGAAAAAACATTTTTCCCATCTTCGGTCTTTATTTCTTCAACACATCTTTTACAAAGAATACATCTATTAGATTCCATAATCATCCTTTTCGGATTGAAATCGACAATTTTATTGGTAAAAACATGTGGGAATCTAGTATGGGTTAAGCCCATATCATAAGCAAGATTTTGCATGTCGCAATTCCCACTTTTTTCGCAAGATGAACAAAAGTGATTTCCTTCGGCGTAAAGCATTTCAATTATTGCTTTTCGAGTATCGATAAGTTCCTTAGAGTTAACCTCTATTTCCATACCTTCTTTTAGCTTTGTTGTGCAACTGGTAGTTGGTCTTCCATTAATGTTTACTGTACAAATTCGGCAAGTTCCTAAAGGAGGATTCACTTCATGAAAATGACAAAGTGTAGGAATATAAATTCCGTTTTCTTTTGCGGCATCTACTAGGTTCTTATCTTCTATAACCTGGTAATTTTTACCGTCAATTTTAATGTTAACTAAATTATCCATAAGTAGTTTCAATTTCTTCGATTATTTCATCATACCTTTTTACAGCTTTATTAAGATCAAAAGCCTTGTTGATATCTGTATTTTCTGTAAGTATTTTTTCAAATACTTCAGGAAACTTTTTTAAAGTACAAAGTAGTGCTGTTGAAGATGTTTGACCCAAGCCACATCTACTAGCTCGTTTAATTATGATACTCCAATCTTCAATGTCGTTCAAATCTTTTTCATCAGCATGTCCTAGCAAGAGTTTATTTATTTTTTTTCTAAGTAAATAGTTACCTATTCTACACGGAACGCAAATTCCACATGATTCAGAAACGAAGAAATCACTAATATTCTTTAAAATTGACAGAAAATCTCTTTCTTTATTGAACACCATAAAAGAGCCACCACTCCTTACACCTACTGTGTCCATTATTTTGGCATATTCAAGAGGTTTTTTTGGATCATAATCTATTTTGGAGGATAGATTTTCACCAGAGATTTCTCTGTTAAAATCAATTTTTGAAAGGCATTCACCAGAATAACCGTTATATAAAATAAAATTTGGGTTTTCTGCTTCGATTAGGTTTAAGAAATCTTTTAATTTCATTCCCCATTCGATTTCATAAATACCTGGTTTTTTACAATCGCCAGAAACACTAATTAGTTTTGTTCCTGGAGTTTCTTCAGTTCCTAAATTTAGCCATTTTTTAATACCCATCTCAAAAATTCTAGGTACGGAACAAAGTGTTTCTACATTATTAACTAAAGTGGGTTTACCTAAAAAGCCTTTTTCAACAGGGAAGTATTCTTTAATAGATGGCTCTCCTCTTTTCCCTTCCATAGAGTGAATTAATGCAGTTTCTTCACCACAAACGTAAGCTCCAGCTCCCATGTGTACATATAGGTCAAAATCAAAATTTTTAATTCCTAGGATATCATTACCTAATAATCCTTTTTCTTTGAATTCTTTAATTTTATCTTCAATTTTATCTTTTAGGTAGAAGTATTCTGCTCTTAAGTAAATTGCACCTTTTGTTGCTCCAACAGCATAAGCTGCCATAGCCATACCTTCAATAAGTAAACCGGGATATTTATTCATTAACACACGATCTTTAAAAGTTCCGGGTTCACCTTCATCAGCATTACATATGACATATTTTTGAGTGGCCTTATTATTTTTACAGAATTGCCACTTTAACCCGGTTGGGAAGAATGCGCCACCTCTACCTGCGAGTTTTGATTGCTTAACATAATCAATAACCTCATCTAGTTTCATCTTTTTCAACATTTTTAAGGCAGAACCCGGAATATATTTTTTCAAAAAAACAGTTTTATTGTTTTCTGGGGTATATCTAATATTGTTTTTTGGAATTTTACTAATGGAATCGATAGATTCTCCTTTTCTTAATTTAGCAATGATATTTTTTACTTTTTTTTGGCTTAAGTTTGTAAAAGCCTCAAAATTTATTAAAGCTGATGTTTCCTGATCGCTAAGTCCGATACACGGAGTTTCAAATAAACCAAACATTTTATCTTCAGTTACTTTTCCAAAACTTACTCCTACTTCTTTTTCTAAAGCCTCTTTTACAAGGTCGTAATCTTTGTGTTTTGAAACGATTGAATTGTTAAGATAAATTGTGTACTTTCCAGCATGAGTTCTGTGATAAAAATGGTAAAATGAAATAACACCTTCCAGTTCCATTCTAGAAATATCAAACTCATGGCAAATTTTTGTCATATCGTCATGATTGATGAAGCGTCTCTTTTTTTGAATGTCCCATAAAACACTCATTAAAGAAGTTCTTGACGTAGGTTTTTTTAATGTTTCCATAATAAAAAAATATGATATAATATGTAATAAAAGTAACACATAATAAAATCCCAATAACTGATATATGTCAACTATTGAATATTTATATATTATTTAAAATATTATGAAAAAAACGGAATTATATTGTTATTAATATAATAATAAGCAATATATATTAAATAAAATGTAGTAAAAACTATGAAATCTCTAAAGATCTAACTTTCAGTTCTTTGCCTTGAACGATACCTTTTAAGTAGCTATTGCATTTTGGGCATGCATCGTAGATATTTTTAATATCAAAATTAGTATCACAATCCAAACATTTGGCTCTACCTTTTATTATGTCAATCTTTTTTATAGCATTTTCTAAAACACTATCTTTTACTGCCATTTCCCAAACAAAATTTAGCGCATCAATCTCAACACCTGACAACTCACCAATTTCTAACTCAATAATTTCAATAGCAGATGCATTAACTTTTTTGGCTTCTTTTTCGGCAATATCTACTATGCCCATTGCAATGGATAATTCGTGCATTTTTTATTGATTTATTTAATCATCTCCAAATTTAATAAAACTATTTTATAAACGGATAGTTAAGATTTCTACTTTATACGCTACATTTTTATTATATATATATTATTTAAAATGTTTCTAAACTAATTAAAATATGATATAAGTCATATTTTTTTGTTATAATCTTAATAACTTAATAGCCTGACAATGAATTATATACTTGTTTAATCAAAATATGGATTATGGATCACACATTAAAAAAAGATGATACCTATTATGAAAGTATCATAAAAAAAGGACACTCTAGAAGGGATTTTATGAAATTTGCAACTTTTATTACTGCCTTTATGGGTTATGAATCTTCAGTAGTTGGTCAGGTTGCAAAAGCATTGGAAACTAAACGAAGAATACCTGTTATTTGGGAACATTTTCAAGAATGTACAGGTTGCTCAGAGTCTTTTATTCGTTCAGATCATCCACTTGTTGCCGATTTAATTTTAGATAGTATTTCCTTAGATTATACAGATACTTTGATGGCTGCATCTGGTCATAATGCAGAAGAAGCAAAACAAGAATCCATGAAAGAAAATTATGGAAAATATATTCTTATTGTTGAAGGAGCAATTCCAACAAAAGATGATGGGGTTTATTGCACTATTGCCGGAAGAACTGCAGTTGAGATTTTAAAAGAATCTGCTGCAGGTGCTGCTGCAATCATTACTTTTGGTAGTTGTTCTGCTTGGGGAGGCGTACAAGCAGCTTCTCCTAATCCTACAGGTTCTGTTCCTGTAGATGAGATTATTAAAGATAAGCCAATTATTAAGGTACCAGGTTGTCCTCCAATTTCTGAAGTAATGACAGGTGTTATAGTGCATTATGCTACTTTTGGAACAATTCCAGATTTAGATTCTATGGGAAGACCTAAGCAGTTTTATGGGAAAAGAGTACATGATAGCTGCTATAGAAGACCATATTTTGATGCAGGATTGTATGCTGAAACTTTTGATAGTGAAGAAGCAAAAAAAGGATATTGTTTGTATAAATTAGGCTGTAGAGGACCTGTTACTTATAATTCTTGTGGTACAATGGGATGGAATAATGGAGTGAGTTTCCCAATAAAATCAGGTTATCCTTGTATAGGATGTAGTGAAGATAATTTCTGGGATAATGGACCATTTACCGAAAGATTAGTAAATGTACCTGGAATGGGTATTGAAGCGACTGCTGATAAAGTTGGTAAAATTGCTTTAGGAGCGACTGCTGTTGGTATTGCCGGACATGCAATTCTCACAAATATAGCAAAGAAAAAGGAAATGAAAGTGGCACATGAAATGGCAGAAAAAAATAAAAACCGTATAAAAGATTAAAATTAACAATATAGATTATGGCAAATAGAATAGTTATAGATCCGATAACCAGAATAGAAGGGCATTTACGTGTAGAAGCCGAAATAAAAGAAGGTAAAGTTACAAATGCTTATTGTTCCTCAACAATGGTGAGGGGAATGGAAAAAATAGTTGAAGGGAGAGATCCTCGCGATGTTTGGGCATTTGTTCAGAGAACTTGTGGTGTTTGTACAACAGTACACGCTATTGCATCTATCCGCTCCGTAGAAGATGCTTTGGATATTGTAATTCCGCCAAATGCAGAATTAGCAAGAAATATCATTACCATATCACATGCAATGCAAGATCATGTTGTTCATTTTTATCATTTACATGCACTTGATTGGGTTGATATTACACAAGTTTTAAATGCTGATCCTAAAGCAACATCACTTTTAGCACAAAGTATTTCAAAATGGCATAATAGCTCACCAGGTTACTTTTCAGATGTTAAAAAAAGAATCAAAAAATTTGTAGATAGTGGTCAATTAGGAATCTTTGCAAAAGGATATTGGGGTCACCCAGCAATGAAGTTACCAGCTGAAGTTAATTTACTTGCAGTTGCTCATTATTTAGAAGCACTTGAATGGCAAAAAGAAATTGTAAAAGTTCATACTATATTAGGAGGTAAAAACCCACATCCACATTTCTTGGTTGGTGGAATGGCATCAGCACTTAATGTTGGTGATGCAGGAGGTTTAAATATTGAAAGATTAGCTTATATAAGTAAGTTATTAAAAGATGCCAAAAAATTCATTAATGAAGTTTATATACCAGATCTTTTAGCAATTGCTTCTTTCTACAAAGATTGGGGAGCTATTGGAGGTTCAAAATTCAACAACTATTTATCATACGGCGACTTACCTACAGGCGGATATAGAAATCCATCTACTTTTAAATGGCCTCAAGGAATTATCCTTAACGGAGATTTAAGTACGGTACATCCTGTTGATTTAGAAAAAACAGATGATATTCAAGAATTTGTGAATAAAGCTTGGTATGATTATAAAGGTGGAAATGATAAAGGATTACATCCTTGGGAAGGGGAAACAAATATAAATTATACCGGACCAAAACCACCTTATGAATATTTAGATGTTGAAAAAGAATATAGTTTTGTAAAAACACCAAGATGGCAAGGAAAACCAATGGAAGTTGGTCCGCTATCAAGAATGTTAGTAGGATATGCTAAAGGTATTCCTGAATATAAAGAAGTTGTTAATTATGCACTTAAAACGTTAGATGTTCCTGCTGCTGCGCTATTCTCTACTTTAGGTAGAACTGCTGCTAGAGGATTAGAATCTATTTTATTAGCAGATTGGGGTCTTGAATTTTTTGATGATTTACTAAATAACATAAAAAATGGAGATACAAGAATGGCAAATATGGAAAAATATGAACCACATAAATGGCCTAAAGAAGCAAAAGGTGTTGGTTATATGGAAGCACCTAGAGGAGGTTTGGCACATTGGATTACTATTAAAGATCGTAAAACAGAAAATTATCAAATGGTTGTTCCTACAACATGGAATGCAGGACCTCGTGATCCTAAAGGGCAAATGTCAGCTTATGAATCAGCTTTAATTGGTACGCCAGTGGCAGACCCTGATAATCCTGTGGAAATTTTAAGAACTATTCATTCATTTGATCCTTGTTTGGCTTGTGCCGTTCATTTATACGATGAACAAGGGAAAAACATCAGTCAAGTTCAAATAGGAGGATCATGTAGCATTTAACCAATAAATTTAACAAAATGACATCATTAACACATAATTATAAAAGAGTTTATGTTTGGAGTATTGTGGTTAGGCTTTTTCATTGGACAACAGCTTTTTCTACGATAATTCTTATTATTACAGGGTTTATAATTGCTGATCCACCTGCAATAAATAGTAATGTGGAAGCAACAAATTCCTATTGGTTTGGATACGTTAGAGCTATACATTTTATTACTGCATTTATTTTGGTGGCAGTTGTAATCTTTAGATTTTATTGGTCTTTTGTAGGTAATCGATTTGCTAGTTGGAGAAACTTTATTCCATTTACAAAAAAAGGGATAAGTAATATTTGGCATGTTCTTAAAGTGGATATACTTTTGTTACCGGATAAAGATCATAAACTTTCAAACATTAGCATCGGACATAATTATTTAGCAGCTTTTTCATATTTAATTATGACCCTACTTTTTGTATTACAATTTTCAACTGGATTTGCTTTAATGTCTGAAACTTCTGATTTTTGGTTTACCAATATGTTTGCCTGGATATTACCATTTTTTGGGGGAGATATTTTAACAAGATATATTCACCATATTTCAACATGGATCTTTATGATTTTTATTTTAGTTCATGTATATCTTGTACTTTATCATGATTATGTTGAGGCAAGAGGAGAAGTTTCTTCAATGATCAGTGGTTATAAATTTGTTAGAGCAGAAAGATTTGATCGAAGCAGGCCAGAAGTTGAAGAAAATAATTAATAATAAAAAAAACATGTTGAAAATCAAATATTTAAAGTCTGGATTACAGACATTAAATATTTGACTTTATAACATTTTATCAATAAGATATTTGCCTATGATTTCAGATGATATAATAGAGTTGCAAAAACTTTTTTATCAAACACATGATTATTTAGATAATGAAGATAAAGATAGAATTTTAGTTTTAGGTATAGGAAATTACCTAATGGGAGATGAAGGAGTTGGAGTACATTCTATACATGCATTAGATAAAATTAACTTGCCTGATAAAGTTGATATTATGGATGGGGGTACAGGAAGCTTTGATCTTATGCCAATTCTTTCTCGATATCCTTTGGTAATTTTTATCGATGCTACAATGGATTTAAAACCTCCAGGAACTATTAATGTAATCTACCCAAAATTTGCAAAAGATTTCCCTTCTGTATTAAGCGCTCATGATGTAGGCTTAAAAGACATGATCGACGCATTAGAATTTCAGGAAGAATTACCAAGAATAATATTAATTACAGTTTCAATTAAAGAAATGATTCCAATGACAATTGAATTAACAGAAGATGTTAAAAAAAGCATTCCTAAAGTAGCTGAAAAAGTAGTAGAAATTTTAGGGAATATAAAAATTGTAGAAAAGGAAATATCTAAATAATAATCTAATTTAAATGAATTAAAATGTTAAAAGGAACTAAAACCGAACAAAATTTATTAAAGGCATTTGCTGGTGAGTCACAAGCAAAAATGCGGTATGAATTTTTTTCAAAAGCAGCCGCAAAAGAAGGCTATAAACAAATTGCTGCAATTTTTCAAGAAACAGCAGATCAAGAAAAAGAACATGCGAAAAGATTTTTTAAATTTTTAGAAGGAGGGGATACTGAAATTACTGCCACTTATCCCGCAGGAATTATTGGAACAACCAAAGAAAATTTAAAAGCTGCAGCTGAAGGAGAAAATGAAGAATGGACAGATTTATACCCTGAATTTGCTAAAATAGCCGAAGAAGAAGGATTTAAAGATGTTGCAATTGCTTTTAGAATGATAGCAAAAGTAGAAGCCGAACACGAAAGAAGATATTTAAAATTACTACAAAATATTTCGGAAGATAAAGTGTTTATCAAAAATGGTAAAGTTTGGTGGAAATGCTTGAATTGTGGTTATGTATATCAATCTGAAAAAGCACTTGAAGTATGTCCGGCATGCTTGCATCCAAAATCTTATATGCAAGTTAGAGAAGAAAATTATTAGTAAAATTTTAAAATTAATTGAATTAGGTGTTAAAACACCTATTGGGGGAAAAAGCTTATCCATTAATTTGGATAAGCTTTTTGATTTTTCTTAAATTAGTACTTTGTAATTTTTATACATAATAATGCCAAAAACATTTAAAATTATTATCACAGGTCGTGTACAGGGGGTAGGTTTTCGCCCCTTCGTTTTTATTTTGGCAAATAAATTTAAACTTTGCGGAACGGTTTCAAACAACGAAAATGGCGTAATTATTATTGTTTCTGGAAAATCGGAAGATATTAATTTTTTTTATAGTGAATTAATTCAAAATCCACCACCAGTTTCTAAAATAAAGGAAAGTAATATTCAGCAAATAACTTTTAAGGAGTATGAGGAATTTAAAATTATTCCTTCTTCTAAAAAAGGAAAGCTGAATTTAGCTTTAACTCCTGATTTTGCTATTTGTGATGAATGTAAAAGTGAGATATTAGATTCAAATAATAGAAGATTTAGCTACCCTTTTACAACTTGTGTAAATTGCGGTCCGCGTTGGGCAATTACAGAAACTTTCCCTTTTGAAAGAGATCATACTAGTATTCACGAATTTGAAATGTGTGATACTTGTAAAGAAGAATATACAAATCCTATTGACAGACGTTTTCATTCGCAAACCAATTCTTGTTCATCCTGTGGTATTAAAATTTCTTTAAATAATGCTGATGATGTGCCGATGAATATATTGAAAAAGCAGGTTTTTAAAAAAGTAGCATCTTTAATAAAAAAAGGAAATATTATTGCAATAAAAAACACAGGCGGATATTTATTGTGCTGTGATGCGAGTAACCAAAAAGTGATTGAAAGATTAAGAAAAAAGAAAAAAAGACCCAATAAACCCTTTGCTGTTTTATACCCTTCTTTTGAGCTTTTAGAGTCGCATCTAAAGATTAACAACCAACAAAAAAAAGCATTAATTTCTACAGAAAGACCCATTGTAATTTTACAAAAAAAAGATTTTAAAGGTAACTTGGCTTTCGCCGAATTAATTCCGGGTTTAAATCAATTAGGAGTTATGTTACCATATTCGGGGATTTTAAACCTTTTAACCAAAGAGTTAGAGGTTCCAATTGTAGCAACAAGTGGTAATATTCATGGATCCCCAATTATTAGTGATAACAATCAAGCGGTAGAAATTTTATCAGAAATTGCCGATTATTTTTTACATCATGATCTTAACATTACAAATCCACAAGATGATTCTGTTATAAAATTTAGTGAAAAATTTTCGCAAGAAGTTATGTTCAGGCGTTCTCGAGGATATGCCCCAAATTATTTTAATTATTCTCATGAAACTGATAAAAGAATAATGGCAATGGGAGGAGGTTTAAAAAGTACAATTGCTTTTTTACCAAATGACAATCTGTATATAAGCCAGTATTTAGGAAACCTTGATCATTATGATGTTTACGAAAGGTTTGTAATAATAACCAACTATTTTACAAGGCTTTTTGAGCAAAAACCTGATACAATTTTAATTGATGCACATCCTCTATATCAAAGCACACAATTTGGTATAGAATTATCAAAAAAGTTTAATGCAGATATTTTAAAAATCCAACATCATAAAGCACATTTCTCCTCTGTTTTAGGTGAGCACAAATTATTTAGTTCTAATGAAAAAATACTTGGAGTTGTTTGGGATGGAACAGGATATGGAGATGATAAAAATATTTGGGGAGGAGAGTTTTTTAATTATCAGAACAAAAAAATTGACAGATTAACTCATTTTGAATATTTTGATTGGATTGCTGGTGATAAAATGGCAAGAGAGCCAAGAATTTCATTATTATCTTTGTCAGGTAAAGAAATGAATTTAACCAATAAATTTTCTAACGAAGAGATTAATATTTATAAATCTCTTAAAAACAAGAATACTTTAAAAACTTCATCAGTTGGAAGATTATTTGACGCTGTTGCATCTTTATTAGACATTTGTGATTATAACTCGTATGAAGGAGAAGCTGCAATTTTATTAGAAAACCAGATAGAAAAATATAATTTAAGCATCTGTAAATCATACCATTCTAATTTCGATAATAATACAATTAAAACAAAATTAATTATAAAAAACATAAATTCTGATCTCAAAAAAGGAGTTGATAAACAGAAAATTATCACAAATTTTATTTTCACTTTGGCAGAGATAATTTTACAAATTGCCAAACAGAATAATTATAAAAAAATTGCTTTAAGTGGAGGTGTTTTTCAGAATACAATTTTGATTGATATTTTAAAGGAACTAAGTAGTGATAAGTTTGATTTATTTTTTAATATCAATTTAGCACCAAATGATGAAAATATTTCATTTGGTCAAATGATGTATTATTTGAATTGTGAGAATGTATAATCTTCAAAAATAAATTCAAGTTAAATTAAATACTTAATTCAATTGTATTTTTCTTTTTTGTACTTTAGCTTTTTTAATAAAAATATTGAATAACAATGGCAAATGACAAAGAAAAAGATGCTAAACTAAAAGCATTACAATTAACTTTAGATAAATTAGATAAAACCTACGGAAAAGGTGCTGTAATGAAGATGGGAGATTCACCTCATCAGGATATTGATGCAATTCCTTCTGGCTCATTAGGTTTGGATATTGCTTTGGGTGTTGGGGGTTATCCTCGAGGTAGAGTTATAGAAATTTATGGCCCTGAGTCTTCCGGAAAAACCACTTTGGCAATTCATGCAATTGCTGAAGCTCAAAAAGCTGGTGGTATTGCTGCATTTATTGATGCAGAACATGCTTTTGATCGTTTTTATGCTGAAAGATTAGGTGTTGATATTGATAATTTAATTATTTCTCAACCTGATTATGGAGAGCAAGCCCTAGAAATTGCTGATCATTTAATTAGTTCAGGAGCAATAGATATTTTAGTTATTGACTCTGTAGCAGCTCTGACTCCTAAAAGTGAGATAGAAGGTGAAATGGGAGATTCAAAAATGGGATTACATGCTCGTTTAATGTCTCAGGCTTTAAGAAAATTAACTTCTACTATTAGTAAAACAAATTGTACAGTAGTATTTATCAATCAATTGCGTGAAAAAATTGGTATAATGTTTGGAAATCCTGAAACTACAACGGGTGGAAATGCACTTAAATTCTATGCTTCGGTTAGGTTAGATATAAGAAGACGTACACAAATAAAAGATGGCGATAAAGTTTTAGGAAACAGAGCAAAAGTAAAAGTAGTTAAAAACAAAGTTGCTCCACCGTTCCAAACTGCTGAATTTGATATTATGTATGGTCAAGGAATTTCGAAAGTAGGTGAAATATTAGACTTAGGTGTTGAATACGGAATTGTTAAGAAGAGTGGTTCGTGGTTTAGCTACGGTGATACAAAACTAGGACAAGGAAGAGATGCCGTAAAAGGTTTAATTGGTGATAATCCTGAATTAGCTGAAGAGCTAGAAGGTAAAATTAGAAAAGCTATTGAGGAACAATAATATTAATCAATTATCATAAAAAAAGCATCCGTTATGGATGCTTTTTTTATGATATTATAAATTGAATTTTATTTATTTACCTCTTTAATATAATTTTCTAAAGCCATTGTCATTGATTTGTTTTCTTTAGATGGAACAGTGATGTCAACTTTCAAACCTGCTTTTTCTGCTGCTTTTACTGTTGTATTACCAAATACTGCGATTCTAGTATCATTTTGAACGAACTCAGGGAAATTTTTAAATAATGAATCAATCCCAGAAGGAGAAAAGAACACTAAAATATCATATAAAACACCTTCTAAATCACTTAGGTCACTAATAACAGTTCTATACAAAACAGCTTTTTGCCATTTAATATCTAACTTATCTAAAGTAGTAGGAATAGAGGGTTTTAATTTATCTGAAGAAGGTAATAAAAACACCTCTTCTTTATGTTTTTTAATTAATGGAACTAATTCCTCAAAAGTTCTAACACCAACATAAATTTTCCTCTTCCTGTAAACTACATATTTTTGTAGATAATAAGCAATTGCTTCTGACTGACAAAAATACCGCATCGCATCAGGTATCTGATAGCGCATCTCCTCAGCTAATCTAAAATAATTATCAACAGCCTTTCTACTGGTAAAGATTACAGCAGTAAAATCATTAAAACTTATCTTTTGCTCTCTTACGCTTCTAGAAGATTCTTCTTCTACATGGATAAAAGACCTAAAGTCAATTTTAACTTTTTGTTTTTCTGATAGTTCAAAATAAGGAGATTGTTTGGTTTTTGGAGCAGGTTGAGAAACGAGTATACTTTTTACTTTCATTTTCATTTTATCATTAACTAACAAACATATTATAAACAACAACCAAAGGTGCTATTTCAAGTGCGCAAAGGTACAAAAATAAATAGAACAAACTGTTAAAATTTATTTTGTCGTTTTCAAGCACTGATAAATATCTAAAAAAGATCATTATTAATGTAAATAACAAGATAAAAGTTGTAAGAAACTTTTGAACAGGAAGCGAAATATAATTTACCAAAATCAAAAGTGGAAGAATGTAAATCATTATTAATGATATATTACTGAATTTCAGATATGTAAAGTATTTTAATTCTTCTCTCTTTTCAAATATATTCCCCAAAAAATAGCCTATTATTAATCGTAAAAAAGAATATAATAATACTCCTAAAACTACTTTGGTAAAGAGAAGGAAGTTATAGGGAATAATTGATGTATCAAAAACTTGTTTTGAAAAGAAAATTAACAAAGAAATGTTAAGTAAAAAGACTAAAAAAAAGAGTGCGTGGAAATTATTGAAAATTAAAGGGTTAGTTTTTGCATATTCAGTATAATATTTATCTGAATAAATTAAAGAAAATAATTTACTAAATCTTTCACTGTTATTGTATTTTAAAACAGCAATTATTAAAAATACAATAACAAAAATAATGGTTATCCAATCATTTGAAATAAAAACCCTTTCCTGTCCTTCAAACATTAATATTTGTATTAAAAGATTATTTTAATATATAATTTTCAAAGTTAATTTTTTTTAATGAAAAAAGCCCAACGTAAAGATGGGCTTTTAGTAATATCTTAAAAAACGAATACTAATATCTATAATATTCGGGTTTGTAGGGGCCTTTAACTTCTACACCTATATATTTAGCTTGATCGGGTCTTAACTCATCTAATTCAACCCCAATTTTTTCTAGGTGTAATCTTGCAACTTTCTCATCGAGATGTTTTGGCAACATATATACTTCGTTTTCGTAACGCTCAGGATAGTTCCAAAGTTCGATTTGAGCTAAAGTTTGGTTGGTAAATGAGTTACTCATTACAAAACTTGGGTGTCCTGTAGCACAACCTAAATTAACCAATCTTCCTTCTGCCAATAATAGTATTTCTTTTCCATCAATATCATATTGGTCAACTTGTGGTTTTATCTCTACTTTAGTATTTCCGTAATTTTCATTTAACCAAGCAACATCAATTTCATTATCAAAATGGCCAATATTACAAACAATAGCTTTGTCTTTTAACGCTTTAAAATGATGTGCTTGAATAATATCTTTATTACCGGTTGTTGTAATTACAATATCAGCTCTATCAATTACATTGTTCATTTTTCTTACTTCAAAACCTTCCATTGCAGCTTGTAAAGCACAAATTGGATCAATTTCAGTAACAATCACTCTAGCGCCTGTACCTTTAAAAGAAGCAGCTGTTCCTTTTCCAACATCACCATAACCAGCAACGACTACAACTTTTCCGGCAAGCATAATATCGGTTGCACGACGAATTGCATCCACTGCACTTTCTCTACATCCGTATTTATTATCAAATTTTGATTTTGTTACAGAATCATTTACGTTTATTGCAGGAATAGGTAAAGTACCCTCATTCATTCTATCGTATAAACGATGAACACCTGTTGTTGTTTCTTCTGATAAACCTTTTAAGCCTCCAACTAATTCAGGAAATTTATCTAAAACCATATTGGTTAAATCACCACCATCATCTAAGATTAAATTAAGAGGTTTTCTATCTTCTCCAAAAAATAATGTTTGTTCGATACACCAGTCAA
The DNA here is from genome assembly GCA_030625645.1 of Flavobacteriia bacterium. Taxonomy (GTDB): domain Bacteria; phylum Bacteroidota; class Bacteroidia; order Flavobacteriales; family Flavobacteriaceae; genus Namhaeicola. The sequence continues at coordinate 57,521 of DAOUQH010000001.1, forward strand.
ACTCTTCTTCAGTTAAACCTTTCCAGGCATAAACCGAAATCCCAGCAGCAGCAATAGCAGCAGCAGCCTGATCTTGGGTAGAGAAAATATTACAAGAGCTCCAAGTAACCTCGGCACCTAATTCAACTAAAGTTTCGATTAAAACAGCAGTTTGTATTGTCATATGTAAACAACCGGCAATTCTTGCCCCTTTTAATGGTTTATCATTTTTATATTCCTCTCTTAAACTCATTAAACCTGGCATTTCTGCTTCGGCTAAATGCATTTCCTTTCTTCCCCATTCGGCAAGATTTATATCTTTTACCTTATATTTTACGTAAGTTGATGTTTTAGAACTCATATTATTTATATTTGTTTTTGAATTTGCAAAAATACAAAATACCTTTGAATTTATAATGCCTCTTTATAAAACGATAATACACGATGAAAATACCAAGATTTTGGTATGGAAAATTGAGGAATCTTTGGAAGATTTAATCAATGATATTTCATTAAATGAAAGAAGTGAAAAACGCTTAAACGGAATGAAATCTGAACTTCATAGAAAAGGATTTTTAAGTGTAAGGCATTTACTTAAACATGCAGGTTACAGTGATTTTGATTTGTATTATAACGAATATGGAAAACCTTTATTGAAGGATAAAAGTCATATTTCTATTACACATTCTTTTGAGTTTTCTGCAATTATAATTAGCAATACTGATGTAGGAATTGACATAGAAAAAAACCGTCAAAAAATTGTAAATATTCAACATAGATTTGTTAATACTCAAGTGGATATATTATCAGATGAAGACTTAGTAAATCAATTAACCGTTATTTGGGGGGCAAAAGAATCGATGTACAAAACCTATCCATACGGGGGTTTAAGTTTTCATAATAATATTGCCATAAAACCATTTTTATTTGAAGACAAAAAGTCGGAAGGAAGCGTTATATTTGGCAATTGGAAAAAACAATATTGTATACATTTTATGTTCTTTAAAGAAGGGTTTACTATGGTTTATGCAATGCCAAGTGGAAAGTAAAAGGTTTAAGAAGAAATGAATTCAATTTACAGCAAAATATTATCTGCAAAAGAAAATGGCGAAAAGTTACTTGCCGTTTTATTAGACCCCGATAAACTGAATTTATCTCAAGTCGCTGAAACTGTAAAAAGAATTAATAAAAATAAAGTTGATTTTATTTTTGTTGGAGGAAGTACTGTAAAAAATGGTATTACTGAAAAATTAGTAAAAGAAGTTAAAAAATTTACTACAATTCCTTTGGTATTATTCCCAGGAGATTTCACCCAAATTACTGATGAAGCAGATGCTATTTTATTTCTTTCTTTACTTTCGGGAAGAAATCCAGAGTATTTAATTGAGCAACAAATTAAATCTGTACCACTATTACAAAAAACAGATCTAGAAATTATTTCTACTGGTTATATTTTGGTAGATGGAGGTGTTCAAACAGCAGTGCAAAGGGTAAGTAAAACACAAACAATTTCTCAAAAAAATAGCACTAAAATTGTACAAACGGCTTGTGCAGGAATGTATATGGGCAATAAATTAATTTACCTCGAAGCTGGTAGTGGAGCTAAAAACATAGTTAATTCAGGAATTGTTAAAGCGGTTGAAGAAAACATAAATATTCCTTTAATTGTTGGTGGAGGTATAAAAACAAAAGAGCAATTAGAAAACACTTATAAAAATGGTGCCGATTTAGTTGTTATTGGAAATGGATTTGAAGAAAATACCAGTTTACTTTTTCAATTATAAAAAACCAATTATTTTACAATGAGTGAGTTTATAGATTTTTTTTTAGAACCTTATAAAACAGCTTCTTCTTTAAATATATTACTAGAATTTATTGCAGCTTTGTTTGGAGTGATAAGTGTTTTTTATGCTAAAAAGGAAAATATTCTGGTTTTCCCAACAGGGATTATAAGTACTGTAATCTATGTTTATTTATTAGCACAATGGAGTCTATATGGCGATTTGATTATAAATATTTACTATACTTTAATGAGTATTTATGGTTGGTATATGTGGTCAAAAATTATTGATGATGATAAGCATCATATACCCATTTCTAGAACCAATTTTAAAGATAAATTAAAGACTATAGGTATAATTATTGGGACTTCAATTTTTGTAATTATTGTTTATAGATATTATAATGTAATGCCTAACCATCTAGGATTTACCGAAAGTATAGATTATGCTTTTACAAATATGACTTCTGGAAATTTATCTGATTTTAGAAAAATAACACCATTTTTAGATACATTTACTACAGGTATATTTTTTGGTGCTATGTGGTTGATGGCGAATAAGAAAATAGAAAATTGGATATTATGGATTGCTGGTAATATAGTTTCTATACCTTTATATTTTGTAAAAGGCTTTGGTTTTACCGGAATACAATACACAATCTTTTTAATTTTAGCAATATTTGGATATTTAGCATGGAAAAAATACCTAAACAAAAACCCGCAAACCTTGTAAAAGTAGTTTTATTTGGCCCTGAATCAACTGGAAAAACTACTTTATCAGAACTATTAGCCCGACATTATAATACTGTTTGGGTTGCAGAATTTGCTCGTGAATATTTACAGGATAAATGGAATAATGAGAGAAAAACCTGTGAACATGATGATCTAATTCCGATTGCAATCGGACAAATGAATTTAGAAAATGATCTAGCAACAAAAGCTGATAAAGTTTTGATTTGTGATACAGATTTACTCGAAACCAAAGTGTATTCAGAGGAATATTATGGCGGATTTGTTGAACCTGAGTTAGATAAAGCTGCACTAGAAAATCAATATGACATTTATCTTTTAACTTATATCGATACCCCCTGGGAAGCCGATGATTTACGAGATAAGCCAGAACAGCGACAGGAAATGTTTGATGCATTTGAAAATACTCTAAAGAATAATAATCTTCCTTATATCACACTAAAAGGAGATGTGAAAAAACGGCTAGATAAAGCAATTAAAGAGATTGATTTTATTTTAAAGAATAAAAAAGGGTTAGATACTTTTTCAAAAGGTTTGTAAATTATTCTTCTTTTATTTTTTAAAAATAGATAGCTATAAACGAATATTTTCGTGGAATTAATTTACAACTTCAATTCCTAAAAAAGTAATGAATAAAGAAATTTTATATACCGAAATAAAATATTCTACTTCAAGATCTTCCGGTCCGGGAGGGCAACACGCCAATAAAGTTTCTTCAAAGGTGCAATTATTGTTTGATTTGGAATACTCAAAAGCTTTTGCTGAAGAAGAAAAAGAAAGACTCTTCAAAACTCTTAGAACAAAACTTACTAAAGAAAATATTTTGTTAATTTCATCTGAAGAGAGTAGAAGTCAACATAAAAATAAAGAGATTGTAAACAAGAAGTTTATTGAAATCCTCAATAATGGTTTAAAAGTTCCAAAAAAAAGGAAAACTACAAAACCAACTAAAGCATCTGTTAAAAAACGTCTTGAAAAAAAGAAAAGACAAGCATTTAAAAAAGCTCAAAGGAGAAAACCAATTTCATAAAAAATGGGGTGATTTTAAGACAAATCACCCCATCATTTAATCATTATTATTTTATATTAATATGCTCTTTCTTTTTTTCCTTCATAAAAATTCATAAAAGCCTTATTTACTACTCGCATACCTCCTTTAGTAGGATAATCTCCTGTAAAATACCAGTCACCTAAATTATTTGGAATTGCTTTGTGCAAATCATCAATTCCTTGAAAAATAATTTTTATTTTGGCTTTAACATCTTTTGTTTTTAGTAGCTCGGCAATTTTATCTGAAATTTGTTCAGGTGTAAATGGATCATACACTTCTTTAACAAAATTTTCAGGTTCAGGGTTTTCGATATTAGCCTTGCATTTAGCGTAAACCTCATCTATAATATGGTATTGTTTGGTGTCTTTTAAGAGTTCTAAAGTTGCCTTAAAAGCAATAAAATCCTCTAAGTTCGCCATGTCAATTCCGTAACAATCCGGATATCTAATTTGAGGAGCAGAAGAAACAATTACAATCTTTTTTGGATTCAAACGATCAAGAATCTTAATAATACTCATTTTTAAAGTAGTACCTCTTACAATACTATCGTCAATAATCACCAAATTATCGGTTGGTTTTACAACTCCGTAAGTTACATCATAAACGTGTGCTACTAAATTATTTCGACTACTATCATCAGTAATAAAAGTACGTAATTTTGCATCTTTAACAGCTATTTTTTCAATTCGAGGCCTTTCAGATAAAAGTTTGGAAACTTCTTCTGCAGAAATATCTCTTTGCCCGGTAAGGATAGTTTTTAACTTGTGTTGATTTAAATATTCTTCGGCAGCTTCGGTTAAACCGTAAAAAGAAGTTTCAGCAGTATTTGGAATATATGAAAACACAGTGTTCGTCATATCGTAATTAACTTCTTCTAATACCTTAGGAAAAATTAATTTTCCAAGACCTTTTCTTTCCTGATATATCGAAGCATCACTACCTCGAGAAAAATAGATTCGCTCAAATGAACAAGCTTTATTTGGTAATTGCTCTTTAATTTGTTCGACAGAAGACGAGCCATCTCGCTTGATAATTAAAGCATGTGCTCGTTCTAATTCTTTTACATCATCAATGGCGACATTAAAAACGGTTTGTATTACAGGTCTTTCGGATGCTACAACCACAACTTCGTCATCTTTATAATAAAATGCAGGGCGAATACCTGAAGGATCTCTAAAAACAAATGCATCACCATGACCTAAAAGTCCTGCCATTGCATAACCACCATCCCAGTTTTTTGAAGCTCGTTGTAATATGTTTTTTATATTGATATTTTGTGCAATTAAAGGAGAAGCTTCTTTTTTTCTAATGCCTTTATCTTTGTATTTATCGTATAACATTTGCACTTCATCATCTAAAAAATGTCCGATTTTCTCCATAATAGTAACAGTATCTGCACTTTCCTTTGGATGCTGACCAAGATCAATTAATTCTTGTAAAAGTTCTTTGGAGTTGGTCATGTTAAAGTTACCTGCAACAATCAAATTTTTATGTTGCCAATTATTTTGGCGTAAAAAAGGATGTACATTTTCTATACTGTTACCGCCAAAAGTTCCATAACGAACATGACCTAAAAATAAATTACCTACAAAAGGTATATTATTTAATTGCCAGTCAATATCATTTGCTTTATCAGGATTTTCTTGAAGAATAGTATTTAAACGATCATTAATTTTACCAAAAACATCTTGAATTGGTTGCGACTGATTTGATCTTATCCTGCTCATATAGCGAGTCCCGGGTTTTACATCAAATTTTATACTGGCAAAACCCGCACCATCCTGACCACGATTATGCTGTTTTTCCATCAATAAATACATTTTATTGATACCGTAAAAAGAAGTTCCATATTTGTCTTTATAGTATTGTAATGGTTTTAATAATCTAACCATTGCAATTCCGCACTCATGTTTTATTGCATCACTCATAATGTATTTTTTACTTAAAAATTAATTAAGCTCGATTTCAAATTGCGTTAATTCTTTAAAATCGCGTAGTCTTTCCTGGACCTCTTTTTCGGTTAAATCTTCCATTCTTCTTGTGCCAAATTTTTCTACACAAAATGAAGCAAGGTTTGAGCCATAAATTATGGCACGTTTCATATTGTTAAACGAAATATCGTGTGTACTTGCTAAATAACCAATAAAACCTCCCGCAAAGGTATCCCCGGCACCGGTTGGATCAAAAACATCTTCTAGGGGTAATGCAGGCGCAAAGAAAATATCACCATTATTGAATAATAGAGCACCGTGCTCACCTTTTTTTATCACTACATATTTTGGGCCCATTTTATGAATCTTTTGTGCAGCTCTCACCAATGAATATTCACCACTTAATTGACGGGCTTCTTCATCGTTTATGGTTATTACATCCACCTTACTAATCACTTCTATCAATTCATCCCAGGTATTGTCCATCCAAAAATTCATAGTATCTAGAACAACTAATTTTGGGCGTTTTGGAATTTGTTTTATTACAGCCATTTGAACAGCAGGATGTAGATTTCCTAACATTAAAAATTCTGGATTTTCAAAATTTTCAGGCACTTTTGGATTAAAATCAGCCAATACGTTTAAATCGGTAATTAAAGTATCACGAGTATTTAGATCATTGTGATATTTTCCACTCCAAAAAAATGTTTTACCATCTTTTACAATTTCAATTCCGGTAGTATTTATATTTTTGCTGTTTAGCATTTCTAGATATCCTTCGGGAAAATCCCCTCCAACAACAGAGACAATTGCTGATTCTACATTAAACTGAGAAGCTGCCAAACTAATATAAGTTGCAGCACCACCTAAAATTTTATCAGTTTTACCAAAAGGTGTTTCAATAGCATCAAAAGCTACGGTTCCTACGATTAAAAGTTTATTCATTATGGTTATTTGTTTAAGTTTGCAAAATTAATATAATATTACCAAAAAAATTGATTTTAACGAGTATTTAAAAATATGGATATTAAAGAAGTACAAAATGAAATAATTGATGAGTTTTCAATGTTTGAAGATTGGATGGAAAAATATGAATATATTATTGAGTTGGGGAAATCTCTTCCTTTAATTGATGATAAATTTAAAATAGATGAAAATGTAATCAAAGGTTGTCAATCAAAAGTTTGGATTCATTCTGATTTTAATAATAATAAAGTTGAATTTAGAGCAGATAGCGATGCCATTCTTACCAAAGGAATAGTTGCGTTATTGCTTAGAGTTTATTCTAATCAAAAACCTAAAGATATTCTTGATGCTGATTTATTTTTTATCGATGAAATTGGCTTAAAAGAACATTTATCTCCTACCAGAGCAAACGGTTTGGTATCTATGATTAAGCAGTTTAAATTATATGCTTTAGCTTATCAAACAAAGATGTTGTAGTTTCCTTTTTAATTGTATATTTGCACTTATTTAGAATCATTATAAAGAAGATTGATGGAAAAAATTGATACAGAAGTGTTAGGTATAAAAATAGTTGAAACACTTAAATCTATATTCGACCCTGAGATTCCGGTTGATATTTATGAACTTGGTTTAATCTATGACGTGTTTGTAAATGAAGAAAGAGATGTTAAAATTTTAATGACATTAACTACGCCAAACTGTCCGGTTATTGAAACGTTACCTGTAGAGATTGAAGAAAAAGTAAAAGCTATTGATGAGGTAAGAAATGCTGAAGTTGAAATTACTTTTGACCCACCGTGGACACAAGACATGATGAGTGAAGAAGCAAAATTAGAATTAGGATTTTTATAAGAGAAAAAGCTTGTAATTTGTAGTAAAAAATATTAAAAATTTAGAGATATTATTATAATAAAAGAGGAACTTATGGTTTCTCTTTTTTGATTTTATATAGAAAGTTTCATGTAAATTTCAAAAAAGTTTAAAGCATTTTACCTAAAGCTAAAAACAAAACAAAATCCTACCTTTGTGTTTTAAAACAAAACTAAATGTCGAAGACGATTACCGGATTTTCAAAATTTTCAAAGGGAGAAAAAATAAACTGGTTGGCTAATAATTTTTTTTCTGATAAAGAACAAGGTATAAAGACCATTCATCAATATTGGAATTCTAATGAGAAACTACAACAAATTCACGATGAGTTTATAGAAAATACTATTTCTAATTTTTATATTCCTTATGCAATAGCACCAAATTTTATTATTAACAATAAGCCTTACACAATCCCTATGGCTGTTGAAGAAAGTTCGGTTGTTGCTGCAGCTTCATTGGTTGCTAAGTTTTGGGGAACTCGTGGAGGTTTTAAAGCAGAAGTTCTCTCAACAGTAAAAATTGGTCAGGTTCATTTTATGTACGAAGGAGATTTTACAGATCTTGAAGATTATTTCAATTCGGTTAAAACCAAATTAATTTCATCTACCAATTCTATAACTCAAAATATGCGGAAAAGGGGAGGTGGTATTTTAGATATTGAACTTCGTGATAAAACAACTGAATTAGATAATTACTTTCAATTGCATGTTACATTTGAAACGATGGATAGCATGGGAGCAAATTTCATTAATTCATGTCTAGAAACCATTGCTAATGCCTTTAAAAAAGAAGACATTCAAATTATAATGAGTATCTTATCTAACTACGTTCCAGAGTGTTTGGTGAGAGCAGAAGTAAGCTGTAAAGTAGAAGATTTTTTTGATATAAACCCAAAACATTTTGCTGAAAAGTTTATACAAGCTGTTAATATTGCAAATGCAGAACCCCATAGAGCAGTAACACATAATAAAGGTATTATGAACGGAATTGATGCTGTGGTGTTGGCTACCGGTAATGATTTTCGTGCTGTTGAAGCTGGGGCTCATGCCTATGCTTCAAAAAGTGGGAGATATAAGAGTTTGACTAATGCTAAAGTTGAAAATGGAATATTTACTTTTTGGATAGAAATACCTCTTGCTTTAGGTACTGTTGGCGGTTTAACCAAATTACATCCTCTAGCAAAGTTATCTTTGGATATTTTACAAAATCCATCAGCAAAAGAATTGATGCAAATAGTTGCTGTTGCTGGATTAGCTCAAAATTTTGCAGCTTTAAAAGCATTAACAACTACTGGAATTCAGCAAGGGCACATGAAAATGCATCTGATGAATATTTTAAATCAGTTGGAAGCAAATTTACATGAAAAGAAAGTTATAACGGATAAGTTTCAAGGTAAAACAGTAAGCTATAATGATATTGCTGCTGCTCTGCACGAGATGAGAATTTAAATAAAACAGAAAAAACGATTCTCTTAGAAGTTCTTGAAAACATATAATTATCAAAAAAGCATCAACAATTTTTATAGATTTTCAACAAACTAGTATCTTTTTCAAAAACATTTGTACTTTTACCTATTATAAATTTTCACAATGTTTTTAAGGCTATTTATTGCAACACTTTTTTTGCTAGTTTTTACCTCCTGTGATTTCTTATCGCCTAATCAGACTACACTTCAAAATTTTGCTGCTTTAGATACAATTATTGATTATAATACAGTTGATGTTTATCCTATTTTTAAAGCTTGTAATAATTGTGATACTAACGTAAAAAATAATTTATGTTTTGAAAATGAATTTGTTAAAAGTGTAGAGAAAATTATCAATAAAAATAAGATTAGAGTAAAAAATGAAGTTTTAGATACAATTTTTATAGATATTTTAGTTGATAATACAGGAAAAATATCTGTCTCTAAGATTCAAAAAACATCAAAACTTATAAAGGATATACCAAAATTTGATAGTATATTTCAACAAAGTATAGCACAATTACCAAAAACAATTCAGCCTTCTCTTAAAAGAGGGATTCCTGTAAATGCAGTTTTTAAACTACCTGTGGTTGTGAGTACTAGAAAATGAATCCTGTTGAAATTTACATATTAAAGCAAGATAAATCACACCAATCTATATTGCTTTTTGTAAGACAAATTATTTTTGAAACATTTCCAGAAATAAATGAAAAATTCAAATATGGTATCCCTTTCTACTACTATAAACAAAAGCCATTTTGTTATTTGAATATTCCAAAAAAGAAAAAATATGTGGATGTGGGATTTGTAAAAGGGTTTCAATTATCTAATAAACAAGATGTTTTAGTTGCAGGGAATAATAGAAATTCGGTAAAATCAATTCAATATTCTACTTTAAGTGAAATTGATTTTAATATTTTAAAAGAAATATTAATTGAAGCTAGTAATATTATGTATAACAATTAACATACCTTCTAAAAAATTGATAAATCAATTGTCTTCTTTTATATCTTTAATATTCAATTGTAAGCTGGTAATGCCATTCCAATGATTTTCTTCAATGGTAAAAGCTGCTTTAAAAGTGTTGCCATTTCTGGTAATATCATATTTATTTCCTAATCCAAAACCAATTGAATTATAAGTTTTATTATCTACACCATTAATAATATTTAATTTTAGATGGTCTTCATTTGCACCAACTTTTTTTCCATATCCATTATCTCTTAGCCCGGAAGACATAAATACCGGTTTCATATTTTGAGGGCCAAATGGGCCAAACTGATTTAATATTCTATAAAATTTTGGAGTAATTTCCTGCAAATTTATTTCAGAATCAATAGTAATTTGAGGTGTTCTTAATTCATCAGGAATTTTATTTTTAACTACTTCTTCAAATTTCTGCTTAAATTTTCCATAATTTTCTGGCGCAAGTGTAAGTCCGGCAGCATATTTGTGACCTCCAAATTGTTCAATGAATTCTGTACATTCCTGCAAAGCGTTGTACACATCAAATCCCTTTACAGATCTTGCAGACGCAGCTAATTTTTCACCACTTCTAGAAAAAACCAAAGTTGGGCGATAATAACTTTCAATTAATCTGGAAGCAACAATTCCAATAACGCCTTTATGCCAGTTTTCTTGAAAAACAACTGTAGTATAGTTGTCGTTTTCATTATTCTTTTCAATTTGCTGCAATGCCTCTTTGGTTATTTGTTTATCGAGTTCTTTTCGGTTAGTATTAAAAACTTCAATTTTATTAGCAATTTTTTCTGCTTTTTCAACATTTTTTTCGGTTAAAAGTTCTACAGCATGTATTCCATGTTTGATTCTTCCAGCAGCATTTATTCTTGGAGCAATCATAAAAACTACATCAGTTATATTGAGGTTGTCCTTATTTATTTGATTTATAATTGCTTTTATTCCTGCTCTTGGTTTGGAGTTAATTACTTGCAATCCGAAAGTTGCTAAGATTCTGTTTTCTCCTGTAATTGGAACAATATCTGCGGCGATAGCAGTTGCTACCAGGTCTAAATATGGAATTAAATCATTAATAGTTTGGTTCCTTTTTTCGGCGAAAGCCTGAATTAATTTAAAGCCAATTCCACAGCCACATAATTCATCATAAGGGTAATTACAATCGATTCTTTTTGGATCTAAAACAGCAATAGCATTAGGAATCTTATCTCCGGGACGGTGATGGTCACAGATAATAAAATCAATATTCTTTTTATTTGCATAAGTAACTTTATCGATGGCTTTTATGCCACAATCTAAAGCAATGATAAGGTCAAAATTATTAGTCTTAGCATAATCAATTCCTTGATATGAAATTCCGTAGCCTTCATCATATCTGTCTGGAATATAAGCGGAAATATTTTTATAAAAGGTTTTAAAATAAGAGGAAACTAAAGAAACTGCCGTAGTTCCATCGACATCATAGTCTCCGTAGATTAAAATTTTTTCATTATTTTCTATCGCTCTACTAATTCTTTTAATTGCTTTATCCATATCTTTCATTAAATATGGATCGTGTAAATCGTTTAAGCTAGGTCTAAAAAAATGCTTGGCTTCCTCATAAGTTTCTATGCCACGTTGTACTAATAATTTTGATAAAACAGGATCGATAGATAAAGCTTTAGCTACACTATTGATAGTTTTTATTTTTGGTGTCTGTTTTATAGTCCAGTGCATGTTTTTGCTGTTTTGTGTAACCTATTTTTTTAATATGATAGGTATGGTATAAAAATAAATATTATATGTTATTTGGGACTAAATATATTATAAAATTGGTTTAAAAACATATCGCTCATCATAATCAATTTTAAATTCTTTTAAAAAATCTATGTATTCCTCTGTAAACGTTTTTTTTATATGATGTTTTTCTTGATTTTTAATGTATTTAATTACAAATGGGACTTGAGATTTTGAATAAGAAAAAGCTCCGTAACCTTCCTGCCATGAGAATCTTCCATTTATTAGTCCTTTTTTATTTATCCAAATTGAAGAAGCTTGTTTGATTTGTTTTAGTAAATCTGATATTGATTGTGTTGGGCGCATTCCAATTAGAATATGAACATGGTCGGAGACACCGTTAATCTGTAATAATTTATGATTATTGTTTTGAATTATTGCAGTAATGTATTTGTATAAATCATTTTTCCAACGATTACTTATTAAGCATTGTCTGTTTTGAACTGCAAAAACTACTTGAATGTGTATTTGTGTGTATGTGTTTGCCATAATATTTTTTATATGTCGTACCTACGGCACGAGAATTTGTTGCTAGTTTGTTTTACCTTTGGTTTGTCCCTAACGGGACATATTTAACGTTTTAATATTATTTGTAAAGATATCCTGTTATGAACTTTTTTTGGTAAAAGTATCGTCATCCTATGCTTGTCCTTTAGAACTATATATTAATGTAGAAGAATACGTAAGGTTAACATCTCAATGAAAAAAGAGATTTAAGAAGTGTTATTTTCTATATATCGTACCTACGGCACGAGAGACTATTGCTAGTTTTTTACCTTTAGATTGTCCCTAGCGGGACATGCTCATCGTTTTAAATATTATTATAAAGCTGTTCCTTTAGGAACTTTCTTTTGGTAAAAGTTTTGTTATCCTAATACTTGTCCCGTAGGGACTTAATGTTGGTAAGGAGCATCGTCTGCTATGATTACTCTGTTGTAACTATAAGCCGTACCTACGGCACGAAAACCTTTGTTGCTGTTTTTTTTACCCAAAGTTAGTCCCTACGGGACAAGTTTGTCGTTATGAATATTGTTTATAAAAGAGGTTCCGTTAGGAACTTTATATTGGTAAAACATCCTCAACTTACACTTGTCCCGAGGGGCTTTATGTTGGTAAGGAGTATCATCTGCAATGACTACTCTGTTGTAACGATATATCGTACCTACGGCACGAGAGCTTGTTGCTGGGTTTTTTCCCCTTAGATTGTCCCTAGCTGGATACGTTCATCATTTCGACTTTTTATAAAAGCATGTTCCGTTAGGAACTTTATATTGGTAAAAGTTTTGTTATCTTATCACTTGTCCCGTAGAGATTTTATGTTGGTAAGGAGGATCCAATGTAACGACTACTCAGTTGTAGTGATATAACAAAGTGTGTAAAAAAACCCATATAAAAACGCAACTTTAATCTAAGAACTGTATCTATAAGCAAGTACTCACGCTAATTCGATGATTAATATGTTAAAAAACGCACGTTATTCTGCGTTTTTGTGCAATTTTTAACATAAATATATTACATTAGCACGATTATTAACACGAAATTAACGATTATTAACACAAAATTATTCAGATTATGAGACAAAAGTTTACGTTCTCTTTACTGGTATTTTTTATGACAGCAGCCCAATTGTTGTTTGCACAAGCAGCAACAGTTACGGGTACAGTTACGGATGCTTCCGGAGCTGCATTGCCTGGTGTAAATATATTAGTTAAAGGAACAAACAACGGGGCAGCAACCGATTTTGATGGAAATTATGAAATTCTAGCCGCACAAGGTGATGTATTAGTTTTTTCTTTTATCGGTTTTGCAAACAAAGAAGTTACTGTATCAGGAAATACAGTTAATGTTACTTTAGCAGAAGATGCAAACGAACTCGACGAGGTTGTTGTTACAGCCTTTGGTATTAAAAAATCTACAAAAGAATTAGGTTATTCTGTTTCACAAGTAAAAACAGAAGATTTAGATTTATCAGGTCAAACCAATGCAGTTTCTGCATTACAAGGTAGAGTTGCGGGTTTAACAATTGCTCCAACTTCAGGTACAGCAGGTGGTAGTGTTGATATTTTGATTAGAGGGGTTTCCTCAATGAACCCTGGTCAGAATAACCAACCTTTAATTATTGTTGATGGAGTTTCTATTAACAATGATACTGGTCAAGCTAGTTTAGCACCATCGGCAGGTACTGGTTCTTCAGGAGCCACTTCTAATGCTCAATTTGGTCTTTCAAGTAGAGCAGGTGATATAAACCCAGAAGATATTGAAACGTATAATGTTTTAAAAGGTACTGCTGCAACTGCTTTATATGGTATTAGAGGAGCAAATGGTGTGATTGTAATTACTACTAAAAAAGGAAAACAAGGTAAGGCTAAAATTAATTTTTCTGCTTCAACCACTTTTAGTAAAGTTACAAAAGCTCCAGAACAACAAAAATTATATCGTGAAGGTTATACGGGTATTCCTGAAGTTTTATATACGCCAGAAACAGAGACTGGATTTACAAAAGTATCAACTAGTACTCCTTTCCATACTTGGGGTCCGTTATATTCAGATGATGAATATATAAAATCTGATGGAACTAGAGTTGATTTATCAAACGACCGTTTTTACGATCCTTATGAATTATTTGGAACAGGGATAAACAATACAATAAATTTCAATATTGGTGGAGCAAATGAAAAATTAGATTATTATTTTTCTGTAGGTAATGTTGGTTCAGACGGAACTACTCCTGGAAACACTTTTGACAAAACATCTTTAAGATTTAAAGCTGGATTTCAAGTAACAGATAGATTTAAAATAAGTTCATCTATTCAATATACCAACTCTGATAATAGACAACCAGCAGGTGGGGATAAATCGGTAATGAGTGCATTGGCATATTATTCACCAACTTTCCCTATCAATGATTATATAAACCCTGATGGTTCACAACGAATTTTTACTCCATGGATTGATAGTCCTCGTTATAATGCAGAGGTAAGTGGTCTAACTCAAGATACAAATCGTTGGATAGGAAATATTAATTTAAACTGGGCAGCAACTGAATGGATGAATGTTAATTATACTGCGCAAGTAGATAATTATACAGAATTGCTAAATCGTTTTGTTGCACCTGAATTAGATTTAGGATCTCAAGTAAACGGATCAATTACAAATCAATCAAAAGTATATTTTGGATTAGAATCTAACTTAATTCTTACATTTAATAAAGATTGGACAGAAAAAATTCATAGTTCATTCCTTGTAGGTAATCAAATTACAGATTTTAAAAGAGATTATCAATGGCAACAAGGTGAAGGGTTTAATATTCCTCACTTTAATAATATGAGTAATACGGCAAATAGAACTGCTCAAAACTGGACAACTCAACAACGTTTGATTGGGGTATTTGGAGAAGCAAAAATTGATTATAATAATGTATTATTCTTAACTATTGCAGGTAGAAATGACTGGGATTCTACATTACCGGAAGGTAATAATAGTTTTTTCTATCCATCTATTAGTTTAGCTTGGGATGTGTCTGGTCTTTTTGGGGATGGCGATTTCTTTTCTTTTGGAAAATTAAGAGCATCTTATGCTGAGGTTGGAAATGGTACAACATTTGGTAAAACAGGTTTATTAGGAGAATATTTTTATCCTGCAAGTAGCTTCCCTTGGGGAGGAACAGGAGGTTTAGCAACAGATTCAAGTGTAGGTCACCCTGATTTAAAACCTGAACGTACAAAAGGTTGGGAAGTAGGAGCTGATTTACGTTTCTTTAGAAACCGTTTACGTTTTGACTATTCATATTATTTATCAGATACTTATGATGCAATTTTTAATGTACCTCTTGCTTATTCTACTGGGATTTCAAGATTTACAAGAAACGCAGGTCATTATCAAGTTAGTGGTCATGAATTGATGATTAGCGGAGATGTGATAAAAAATGATAAATTTACATGGGAATTAGTTTATAATTTCAGTACAAACGAAGGTAAAGTTGTTGAATTGCCAGAAGATGTAGGTAGTATGTATTTTTATGGAGATGGAGCACCTGAAATTTTCTTAGATTTAAAAGAAGGTGATAAAATGGGTACGCTTTATGGGTATAACTGGAAGTATGAAAATGGTGAACGTTACATTGATGGAAATGGATACCCTACTTTAGATAGAGATGATGGATATCAAATTGTTGGTAATGCAATGCCAGATTTTAATATGTCTATTGGTTCTAATTTTAGATGGAATAATTTTGGATTTCATTTCTTAGTTGAATGGCAAGAAGGTGGTGATAAATACAGTTGGGCACGTCGTACTATGATTAGAAATGGTACAAGTGCAGTAACCGAATTAAGAAATATTGATGATTATGTATTAGATGGTGTAATGGAAGATCCTGCTAACCCAGGACAATTTATTACAAATACAACTACTACAAGATATGGCTTAGATGAAAGTTATTATAGAAGTTGGTCTAGATTTACAGGTGCTGCAGAAGTATATTTACAAGATGCATCATTCGTAAAACTAAGAAATATTGGTGTATCTTATGATATTGCAGGTCATTTCTTAGAAAAAATAGGAATTAATAGATTTACAGTTAATGCTTCTGCTTCAAATATTTTATTATGGACAGAGTATGATGGATTTGATCCAGAAGGAAGTGCATTTAGTGCAGGAAGTAATATCTACGGATTTTCAGGAAGAAGTTTACCATTAACCGAAAATTATTCTTTTGGAGTATCCATAGGATTTTAAAAAATGATGATAAAGATGAAAAATTTTATTTTAAAAACAATTTTAATAGCATTGATAGCCGTAGGATTTACGAGTTGTGATGACTATTTAGACGTGAACACTCCTTCGGATGCAGTAAATGCGGAGGATGTTGATATGGCAGCTTTGATGGCTCCAATTATGCAAAAAACCGTATTTGCTAATTACTATGCTGAAGTAACATTTGGAAATTACTCACAATATTTTGGGGGTTATGGTAATGGTGCTGCTGGGAAAGCATCAAACCCTTCAACATGGAGTTATATTTATTTAAGTATTTTACCTAACATTAGAGCAATTGAATTAAAAGGTGGTAATGTAGGTGCAAAAAAATATATTGCCGTAGCACAAATATTAGAAGCTATTAATATGGGATTTGCAGTTGATAATTGGAATAATGTACCTTATTCTCAAGCAACAGATCCTTTTACTTATGTATATCCACAATTCGACGCAGGTCAGCAAGTTCAGACTGAAGTTATTGCTTTATTAGATCAAGCAATTGCAACATTAAATGGCTCAGATGATTCAGGTTTTAATATGGGATCTGAAGATTTGATTTATGGTTCTAATAGTTTTGATCAATGGAAAAAGGCTGCTTATACTTATAAAGCACGTATGCAATTACGATTAATGAATAAAGGCTTAGCAAGTCCAGCAGATGTTTTGGCTTCTATCGAAAATGGGTTTACTTCAAATGCTGATGATTTTGAATTAGCAATACCTAGTAATGTAATTAACCCTTGGTATGCTACTAATATTTTAGCTAGAAATACAGGTAATTATTACCGTGCTCCTAACGATCAAATTATTACTATGATGAATGGTAAAACATATCCATTTGAGAGTGGAGTAGTAGAAATTGACCCAAGATTACCAGCAATTTATTCAAATGAAGGTGCTGATGGTGATCCATGGAGAGGAGCAATGAATGGTGGAGAAGGAGAATCTTCTGATATTAAGGATGATAGTGATCCAGAAAATATTATTTATTATGCTGCCAATACTTTCTATAAAGAAGGTGGTTTTTTAACTTCTGAATTTGCACCTATATCATTAATGTCTTATACCGAAGCAATGTTTATCAAAGCAGAAGCTTTGTTCTTAGCTAATGGTGGAAATGAGACAAGTGTTGGTTCTTCTGCAGATGCTTATGCTGCATATAGAGCAGGAATTTCTGCAAGTATGAGTAAAATAGGTGTAAATGGTTCTAGTTATATGGCTGATACTTCTGTAGATGTTGGAGAAGAAGGATTGATGTTAAATCACATTATGAAAGAGAAGTATATTGCTAATATTCATAATACAGAAACATATGCAGATTTCCGTCGTTATAATTTTTCTTCTGATGTTTTTAAAGGTTTAGCTTTACGTGTTGAAGCTGATGATTCTGAAGGTGAAATGGTAGGTAAATGGTATCAAAGAGCTGTTTATCCAACTTCTGAAAAAACTGCGAATACAGATGTAGTTGATAGTAATTGGCAAGAGCCTGAAGTACCAGTATGGTGGGCTAACTAATATTAATTAGTATCTTTTATAAATATTAAAAACCTCAACGAAAGTTGGGGTTTTTTGTTTTACCAATGTCTGGTTGAAACTTTACTTGATTTTTTTAACTATAAAGGAGTTTAAGATGAAGAAGGTTTAATAATTTATCTGATGACTCTCTTTCCTGCTGCAATTCATCATCTGATAAATATGAGAGGATGAGGAGTCAGGGTTTCGCTATTTTGAGAGTGAGAATTAGCGAAGCCCTGACTATTTTGACTCAACATTTCAAAAATTAACAAATTCTTCTAAATAATACTCACGCGGTGAATCTAAGTTATGTGAAGATATTCACCCCGTGAGTAAAATAACAGCATTGAAATGAGAATCATCAGATGAATAACAAAACCAGAACCATTCATCAGATGACTAGCAATCGCAACGGATAGAGTCATTAGATGAATATCAAAAAATCCCTAAAGGAAAATGCCAATGTTTAACTATCTTTCATAGATAATCCTCTTTTTTAAACTTCTATTATTAGCGATAATATGGAGTAAATATATTCCGGAAGGAATATTTGAAACAGAGCGAAGATCGATTTGAATATTTTGATTTCCAGTAGTTTTAAAGGTTTTGGTTTTATAAACACATTGTCCTTGTAAATTATAAATTTTGATATTTACATCTTGACTTTGACTTAAATCAATAGAAATATTAAGCTTATCCTTAAATGGATTAGGATAAATTTTCATCGAGTCAAAAGCTAAATCATCAACTCCAAGAGAACTACTATTTTTATAAAAAGTGTATGAAATACCTCCTTTATTAAACCAAGACTCTGTAATATCCTTTTTATCATATACAATAGCATATCCATTTCTGCTTCCTGGATTGTGTAAAATAGGTGTGCCATTACTATCAAATCCAGCGAGCATAATTAAATGTGCTCTAAACAGTGGAGGGCCAAGAGTCATTGCAATTCTCCCATCATTTTTTAAAACCTCATATACTTCGCTCCATGTTCTGTATCTGGTTACACTGCCTTCTAAACCGTATTCGGCGGCATGTTGTACAACTCGCGGCCAAACGCCATATAAACCCCAATAAGGATCTTTGGTTCTTACAGAGAATTGATAGGTATCAACTTCAATATCATAACTTTTAATAATCATTGAGGTTGTAGTTGGTGAGCAAATTGAACCTCCAATATCATCATCAACATCATATTGGTACACAAAAGTTGTTGGAATAAATATTTCTGGTGGTTTATCGTTTATTATTGCGTTGATGTTTACATTATCAGTAGTTTTTGAATCGCTTACAGAAAAACTAAGCTGTTTAATATTTGGTGATTTATATGTCGAACTATTTCTTTTAAAAAGAACTTTAAATTGATATTCTTTAACATATTGATCAAGTTTGGTATAATCAATATCTATTTTCCCTCCACTAAATATTGTATCTCCATAATTAGACCAAATATTTTTATCCCAAAATCCAACAGTGACCCATTTTGACCAACCATAAGTCATTTTATAGCGCATCAAAACCTTAAAAGAAGATTGTTGATCTTTTGGTGCAAAGCCATTCCACGAAGGCAAACCTCTGTTAAATGGTTTTTCAAAACTAAAAGGTTTCAATGTAAAATATCCTTCTTTAGAATTTACATCTAATTCAATGCAATTATTAGTATAATTGAATGAAATATTTGAACTGGATTCAATATCATTTTTTAGTTGATCAACACCTTTAATGATAAATTGTTGATCTGGATAAACTTGAGAATTAATACTATTTTGAACTAAAAAGGTCAATAAAATAATAAGAAGATGTAGTTTTATTTTCATCTGAAAAATACAAGTTACAATTTTTGTAAAAATAAGTGTTTGAGACTAAAAAATTCGATTATTGCATCAAAAAAATTCCAAATACTATAAGTATAAAATAAATGGTGATGTTCATAGCTCCCGCATAATCTTTAGCAATTCGTTGACCAATCATTAATCCAATTAAAGTTATTGCAGCAAGAATTAGTCCGTATAATCCAAATTGTTTATTTTCTGAAGTTAGTATTTGAAAAATTCCGATAAGACTTACAATAATCGTAATAATCTCCAAAATAATTACAATCCAAAGTGAGCTAGGAATGTATTTTTGTAAGAAAGTATTTTTAAAATGACTTTGATAAAAAGCAACACTGCTTTTCCATTTCAGCATTTTTTCCATTGCCGAATATGCAAAGGTTATGGTTATATAGGTTAGAATTAATATTTGTGCAGTATTTTGTGTAAATTGATTCATAATAAAAAGTATTTATTTTCAAAAATAACTTAATTCTTTAAACCAGAGTTTAACAGAAGATTTAATTTATAGAATTCAAAAAAAAGATAAGATTTGAAGTCGGAAATATTAATATCTTTGGTCAAAAAATAAATATGCCTCTTTTTATTAAAAAGAATATTAATTATCTGTTTTCTCTAGTTTTGTTTTTAGCGACAAATTTATTGTTTTCTCAAACTGATTTTAGCGATAAGTGGGAAGATTTCTATTCTTACAATAATGTAAAAGATTTTATAGTAAGCAATAATAAAATATATGCTGTTGCCGATAATGCTGTTTTTATTTATGATAAAAACACAAATGATATTGAAAAATTTTCATCGGTGCACGGTTTGTCGGGTAAAACTTCTACGGCCATTTTTTATAGTGAAGATATCGAAAATTTTGTTGTTGGCTATGAATCCGGATTGATTGAAATTGTTGATATAGACGGTAATATTACTATTGCAAATGATATTGAAAGATTAGATATTTCAGGATTAAAACAGATAAATCACATTAGTGAAAATAACGGCATTTTATACCTGTCAACTCCATTCGGAATTGTAGAATATAATTTAACCAATCTTCAATTTGGAGATACCTTTTTTATAGATCAAGGGTCAAAAGAGGTAATGGTAAATCAAACAGCAATTTTTAATGAAAGAATCTATGCTGCAACTCAAAAAGGAATATATTCAGCGGATATAAATAATTCGACATTAGTTGATTTTCACAATTGGGTGCAGCCAGTAGGGAGTTTTCTTGGAGATTTTAAAGCTATTAGTAATTTTAATGAAAAGTTGTATACTTCAAAAAATACAAATCTTTATGAGATTATTTCCCAAAGCCAATTGCAGCAAAAAAATATTTTCCCTCAAGAAATAATTAATTTAAAATCTTCAAGCGAATTTATTACAATTTCAACTTTGAAGAAAGCATTTATTTTAGATATAAATTTAAACGAACGATTACAGGTTTCAGCAACTTCAAAATATAATTTCACTTTACATACTGCCTATGCCGAAAGAGAAAATATTTATTTAGCAACGAATGAATTTGGTGTTTTAAATAGAACTTTTTTGGATAATAATTTTATTGAAATTCATCCTGAAGGACCAACATCAAATGATGTTTTTAATATATCAGCACAAAATAATCATCTTTGGCTTGTATATGGAGGATACCAATCTACAACTGCGCCATCAGGAATAAGAAAAGGTTATAGTCATTTTAATGGTGAGGAAGAATCTTGGGTTAATATGCCATATAATCCTAGCTTTCCTGCTTTAGATCTTAGTCATATAACTATTGATCCAGTAAATGAAAATAAAGTATATATAAGTTCTATGCAGAGCGGTATTTTGGTTGTAGAGGATGATTTGCCTATAGTTATTTGGGATGATACAAATAGCGGATTAGAATCTATTCCCGATTTTAGAAACTTTAGAATTAATGGTTCTGCCTTTGACACTCAAGGTAATTTATGGATAGCAAATATTGGTGTTGATGAAAGGCTTAAAAAAACAAATACAAATGGTAGCTGGAGAGGGTTTAACTTAAATTCAATTATCCCTCCAAATCCACCTTATGGTCTTTACGAATTAATTATTGATAAAACAGGCAGTGTTTGGATGGGTACAAGAGGAAAAGGGGTGTTGGTTTATAATGAAAACGGAAACAGACAAAGAGCTCTTAAAACTGAAGCTACAAGAGGTTCTTTACCAGATCTAAATGTAAAGACTTTGGCAGTTGATAGAAATAATAGAATTTGGATAGGAACCAAAAAAGGAATGGTGGTTTATGGAAATGCCGCAGGGATATTTGAAGAAAGCATTTATGATGCAAGACCTGTTATAATTGAAGATGAGGGGATTCCAAAAAAATTACTAGGCGACCAACCAATTAATACAATAGCAATTGATGGAGCAGATAATAAATGGTTTGGTACAGATACAGGTGGCGTACTTGGAACCAATAGCTTAGGAGATGAAACTTTGCATAATTTTAATAAAGACAATTCACCATTAGCGTCCAATAGGATTCTAAAAATTTCTATCGATGACAGTTCAGGAAAAGTATTTGTTGTAACCGATAAAGGAGTGGTTGCTTTTAAGAATAATGTTGCTCCGTTTGGTAATACTTTATCAGATGTATATGCTTATCCAAATCCGGTAAAAAAAGAGGATTTAACAGTCACAATTGATGGAAGAAAAAACAAAGATGGAGAGCAGGAGCATTTACCAAGAGGAACAAATATAAAAATTTTAGATACTGCCGGAAGATTAGTATTTGAAACAAATGTAAGAGAGGGTGTTGGATCAAATGGAGGAATGGTTGTTTGGAATAAAACAAATTTAGCAGGTCATAAAGTTGCATCAGGAGTTTATATTGTTTTACTAACTAGCCCTGATAAATCAGAAACCGCAATGACAAAAATTGCGATAATTAATTAATATTTTATTGTCTCATGCTAAAAGTTATAATGTCTAAAGTGGCAATATGCTAGTAAAAACAAAAGCAATTGTTTTAACTTCCATTAAATTTGGTGAAGCAGATTTGATTGTAAAATGCTATACGCTTGAAGGAGTAAAATCTTATTTATTAAAAGGTGTTTTAAAATCGAAAAGTAAAAAAATAAGTGCTGCATATTTTCAACCGCTTACAATATTAAACTTAACGGCAAACCATAATAACAAAGGCAACTTAAATTATATTAAAGAAGTGAGTGTTTCTTTTTTATTTCAAACTATTTCAACAAATATATTTAAACAAACTATTGCCATTTTTTTATCAGAAATATTGGCATCTTCCCTACAAGAAGAAGATAGTAATCAAGATTTATTTTCATACCTCGAAACCGCCTTGAAATGGCTTGATATTCATGATAAAACAGCTAATTTTCACTTGCTGTTTATGTTAAATTTGACTAAGCATTTAGGCTTTTATCCTGAGATTAAAAATCAGGATGCTCACTTCTTTGATCTACAGGAAGGGTCCTTTACTTATGCTAAACCAAAATTTGATTATATATCAGGTGAAAAATTAAATTTATTCAAATCATTAATCGGCACAAATTTTGATATAATTCATAAGTTAAATTTCAATGCAAATTCACGTCAATTAATTTTAGAAAAAATAATTATTTATTATGAATTACATTTACCTGGATTTAGAAAACCAAAATCTTTGGAAATTTTAAAAGAAGTATTCAAATAATATGAAGAGATTTTTACTCCTGATTTTATTTGTCCTTTCCGGACAGGTTTCTTTTTCTCAAAAATGTACAATTTTAGATAAAGATTCAGGTTTTCCTGTTTTTAATGTTTCTGTTACAAATGAAGACAATAGCTTAAGAGTCCTTTCGGATAAAAACGGAATTGCAGATCTTTCGGTTTTCTCAGCTATGGATATTTTGACTTTTAGTCACGTTACCTATGTTGAGTTTGAAACTCTAAAAAAACAAATAACGAAGAATGATGGAATTATTTATTTGCAAAATTATTCCGAAATTTTAGAAGAAGTTTTTTTATCTGCTACAAAAACTGCTGAAAGTAGAACTAGAATTGCCGAGCAAGTTGCTATTTTTTCTGCAAGAGATATTCAAAATACCAGCCCGCAAACTTCCGCCGATATGCTTTCTGATATACCCGGAATTAAAGTGCAAAAAACACAATTTGGTGGTGGTAGTCCTGTGCTTCGAGGAATGGAGGCAAATAAAGTATTACTTGTAGTTGATGGGGTTAGATTAAATAATGCAATTTATAGAAGAGGACATTTACAGAATGCAATAACGGTTAATCCAAATTCTTTAGATCGCACCGAAGTTATTTTTGGACCTTCCTCAGTAATTTATGGTTCTGATGCTTTAGGCGGAGTAATTCACTATTATACTCGAAAATTGCACACAAGTGACAAATTTCAAGTTAATACAGATATTTTAACCAGATTTAGCACTGTAAACGAAGAAAAAACAATTTATGGAGGTGTTGAGGTACAAATGAAAAACCTAGCAACATTTACTTCACTTTCTTATAGTGATTTTGGGGATTTAAGAATGGGGAAAAACAGAAAACATGATTTTGAAAACTGGGGTAAACAGTATTTTTATTCTGATAATACAGATACGTATTATAATTCTAATCCTGTTGAAAATCAAAATCCTGAAAAGCAAAAAAATATTGGATTTAAGCAATATGATTTCTTACAAAAGATATTTGTTCCGTTAAGTAAAGAAGTCGAACTACTTTTCAATATGCAATATAGCACTTCATCAGATATTCCTAGATTTGATAATTTAATGGCAATTGATGATGGAACATTAAAATATGCAGAGTGGCATTATGGTCCGCAAAACAGACTATTATTATCTACACAAATATTTTTTTCATCTAGAGAAAAATGGTTAAATACCGGAACCATAACCTTAGCATATCAAGATATTGATGAATCGAGAATATACAGAAAATTCGATAAATTAGATAGATCATCAACATTTGAAAATGTAAAGGTTTATAGTTTAAATGCAGATTTTTCTGTTCCTCTAAAACAAGCAGTAAATAGAAATTTGGCTTATGGTTTTGAGATGGCATACAACAAAGTAAAGTCGAGATCAAAAGGAGAAGTTTTAGAAGTAGCCGGAAACGACATTATTGGAATTTCAGATACGTATACTGTACAAACTAGATATCCAGATGGGGGAAGTGATTATTTGAGTTCGGCAATTTATTTAGATTATAGACAAGATTTATCTAAAAAATCTACACTCAACAGTGGAATAAGATTAACAAATACAAATCTAAATGCAAAATGGATTGATGAAACATTTATGACTTTACCAGATAATGATATTCATTTGCAGAATACTGCCGTAAATTTAACTTTTGGCTATGCACATAAACCAAATAAAAACTGGCAATTGAATACTGTTTTTTCTTCTGGATTTAGATCACCAAATATTGATGATATTGGTAAGGTAAGAGAAAAAAGAGGAAAAGTAACTGTACCAAATGTAGATTTGAATCCAGAGTTTGCTTATAATGCGGAGTTTGGAGTTTTACGTTTTTTTAAAGATAAAAACTACTTGTTTAATTTTACGGTTTATTATACTTTGCTCGACAATTATATTTATCGAGACCCCTTTATTCTTAATGGAAATTCGACCATTATTTGGGACGGAGAGGAATATGAGATGATTGCAAATGTTAATAAAGGCACAGCGTATATTACAGGAGGAACTTTTATTTATAAGGGAAATATTACCAATACGTTAAAGACCAGAGCATCTCTTACTTATACACATGGTAAAACATATGATACTAATGAACCTCTTTCGTCAATACCTCCTCTTTTTGGAAATTTTGAAATTGCATATTCAAAAAATAAATTAGAAACTGGTTTAAATCTGGTATATAACGGAAGAAAAAAACTAGAAGATTATAATATTCCTGAAGGAATTGATAATATTGAAGAAACGCCTTTTCTAAAAGATAAAAATGAATATTATGGTTCACCTTCTTGGGAAACCTTAAACTTTTTTTCAAAATATAAAGTAACCAAAAATATCGATTTTCTTTTTGCAGTAGATAATATTTTCGATCAACATTATAAGCAGTTTGCTTCAGGAATAAGTGCCCCTGGACGAAATTTTTCATTTTCTGTTTTGGCTGGATTTTAATTGTTTTGGCGCAAATTATTTGAAAACATTACCTTTGCTTCCAAATTTCAGAATTTGTTACAAAAGTTTCAAGCACATATACAACAAGACTTCTCTTTTTTAAAGGATAAAAAAATACTATTAGCTATTTCAGGAGGTGTTGATAGTGTTGTTTTGGCAGATTTGTTTTATAAATCAGATTTTAATTTTGCCTTTGCTCATTGTAATTTTCGCTTGCGCGGAAGCGAATCTGATAAGGATGAAATTTTTGTAAAAGAGATAGCAAAAAAAATGGGAATAGCTTGTTTTGTTATTCACTTTGATACTAAAAAATATGCTGAAGATAATAATATTTCCATCCAAATGGCAGCAAGAGATTTACGGTATAATTGGTTTGAAGAAATAAGTATTAAAAATAAATTTGACTATATAGCTACAGCACATCATGCTGATGATAATCTCGAAACTTTTTTAATCAATTTAACTCGCGGAACAGGATTAGATGGTTTAACGGGTATTCCTAATATTAATAATAATATTGTTCGACCGCTCTTACCTTTTTCACGAAATGAAATTGAGAATTATGCTAAAATAAATAATTTGAATTGGCGAGAAGATTCAAGTAATTCTGAAATAAAATACCTTAGAAATAAGCTAAGACATGATGTGATCCCGACATTAAAAGAGTTAAATCCAGCCTTGTTGAGTTCTTTTTCGCAAACGATAGATCATCTAAAAGGAGCAAGGCAAATTATTGACGACAGAATTGAAGATATTCAAAAAGATATTGTAGAAAATAAAGAAGAAATAATTCGGTTTGATATTCAAAAGCTTAAAAAACTAAAAAATTTAAGAGCATATTTGTTTGAGCTTTTAAAAAATTATGGTTTTACAGAATGGAATGATATTACTGATTTAATTTCATCCCAATCAGGAAAACAAGTTTTTTCTAAGACACATCGCTTACTAAAAGACAGAGATTTTTTAATTTTAAGTAGGGGAAAAGAGGAGGCAATTCGTTTATATAACAATGAGATTGAAAATAATCAAGAATTAAAAATTAAGACAGAAGAAATTAAAAAGAAAGACCTTGGAGATTTTAAAAATTCAGATAAAAATAATATTTACGTTGATAAAGATTTGTTAAAATTACCTCTACATGTAAGAAGATGGAAAAATGGAGACTATTTTTACCCAATCGGAATGAAAGGGAGGAAAAAATTGAGCAAATATTTTAAAGATGAAAAACTTTCACTTATAGAAAAAGAAAATATTTGGTTACTTTGTTCTAATAATGACATAATTTGGGTAGTTGGAAAACGAGCCGATGAAAGATTTAAAATTACCGATAAAACAAAAAAAATATTAAAAATTGAAATAGAAAAATGAAGAAATTTATTCAAATAATAACATTATTCTTAGTTTTTGCTTTTCAGGCAAATGCACAAATTCACGATCCTGTAAAGTGGAAAACTTCTATAGATAATATTTCAGAAGATGAACTTAATTTGGTTATAACAGCTACTATTGAAGAAAACTGGCATTTATATTCACAAAAGGTACCAGAAGATGGTCCGTTACCAACCGTATTTACCTTTGAAGAGTCACAAGATTATGAATTAGTTGGAAAAACCCAAGAAGGAGAAGGACATGAATCTTTTGATGAAGTTTTTGAAATGGATATTAAATATTTTGAAAACAATGCAGTTTTTAAACAACGAATAAAGCTTAAAAATAAAGAACAACTTACAGTAAACGGAGCCGTTGAGTTTATGGTTTGTGATGATGCTCATTGTGTTCCAAATGAAGCTGATCTATCTTTTGAAATAAGTCAAGTAGGAAAAAGAATAAAGCAAAAGGATAATAGTTTTCTCCAAAACACAATAGTCATCCCTTCAGAACAATCTAAAAAGGATATTAATTCCACAAAAATTAAAACTTCAAACTCTGAATCCAACTCCAGTAATATTCCCAATAAATCAGAAAACAAAAGCCTTTGGACACTTTTTATTCTTAGCTTTTTTGCAGGATTTGCAGCATTGCTGACCCCTTGTGTTTTCCCTATGATACCAATGACGGTTAGCTTTTTCACAAAACAAAGTAAAAATAAAGCGATAGGAATTAGAAATGCAATTATTTATGGAGTTTCTATCATCGTATTATATGTTTTACTCGGCACGGTAATTACTGCAATTTTTGGAGCAGATTCACTCAATGCACTTTCAACCAATGTTTGGTTTAATATAATTTTCTTCCTTTTATTGGTGGTTTTTGCAGTTTCCTTTTTGGGAGCTTTCGAAATTACTTTGCCAAGTAAATGGAGTACAAAAGTAGATTCACAGGCAGATAGAGGAGGTTTGATAGGTATATTTTTTATGGCTCTTGCCTTGGCTATTGTTTCATTTTCTTGTACAGGTCCAATTGTTGGTACGGCATTAGTTGCAGCGGCAGCTCAAGGTGGAATTGCACCAGTAATAAGTATGTTTGGATTTTCACTAGCAATAGCATTACCGTTTGCATTATTTGCAGCTTTCCCAGGATGGTTAAATTCTTTACCAAAATCAGGCGGTTGGTTAAATACAGTAAAAGTAGTTTTAGGATTTTTAGAACTTGCACTTGCATTCAAATTTTTATCAAATGCCGATTTGGTTTTACAGGCACACTGGTTAGAAAGAGAAGTATTTTTAGCAATTTGGATTACTATTTTTGGAGCTTTAGCACTTTACCTTTTCGGAAAGATAAAATTACCACATGATTCTGATCTATCACATATATCAGTAGGAAGATTAAGTTTGGCTTTGCTGGTTACAGCATTTACCATTTATTTAGTTCCTGGACTTTGGGGAGCACCTTTAAAAATAATAAGTGGTTTTCCGCCACCAATGCATTATAGTGAATCACCTTACGGAGTTGGTTTTACCAAAATAGGTGGGGGAGCAACATCAGATAATGAAATTCCGATGGGAGCACATTTAGGACCACACGATATTATTTCTTTTCATGATTATGAAACGGGTATGGCTTACGCCAAAAAGGTTAAAAAACCTGTATTACTTGATTTTACTGGCTGGGCATGTGTAAATTGTAGAAAAATGGAATCAAAAGTTTGGTCAGATCCAATAGTACTTCAAATATTAAACAATAAAATAGTTTTAATCTCTTTACATGTTGACGATAAAAGGCCTTTACCTGAAAAGGAACGATATATATCAGAAACAACTGGTAAAAAAATAAAATCTATTGGGAATAAATGGAGTGATTTCCAAATTGTTAAATACAAAGCAAATGCCCAGCCATATTATGTTTTATTAGATAATGAAGGAAATAATCTAAACGAACATACTGCTTATAATCCTAATGTAGATGAATATGTTTCTTGGTTAAATGATGGAATTGGGAATTATAAATAAAGATTCCAACAAAAAAACTGTTTTAACATTTAAAACAGTTTTTTTTTTATATTTGTTTGAAATATAATTAAGATTCAGATAAGGAAGTTAATACAAAATGAAACATATTTTTCTCATACTACTTATAACTTCTATTTCAATGTTCTCTCAAAACAAAACAATTCCTTTTAAAAATGGAGAATTTTTAAAAATGGAACTGAGTTATGGCTTATTGTCTTCCGGTTTTGCAACATTAGAACTTAACGAGATAAATAAAGATAACAAAATAATGTTTCATGTTAATGGTAATGGCTGGACCATCGGTTTAACCAATTTCTTTTTTCCTGTTAAAGATAATTACCAAACGTATTTTGATAAACATACCTTACAACCATATCGTTTTATTAGAAAAATTAATGAAGGAGGGCATATTAAAAATAAAGAAATATTTTTTGATTATTCTAAGAAAGAAGCTTTAGTTAAAAATTATAAACATAATACAATACAGAATTTTCCTATTAAGAACGATATCCAAGATATGCTTTCGTCTTTGTATTATCTAAGAAGTATAGATTTTAATAAATTAAAAGAAGGAGATGTTTTTTCTATTAAATTATTTTATGATGACTCAATAAAAGAGGTAAAATTACAACTTAAAGGAAGAGAGGTTATTAATTCAAATTTTGGAAAAATAAATACACTAATTATTAAACCACTTGTTGAGACAGGTAGAATATTTAAGGAATCAGAAGGGGTTACTATTTGGTTAACCGATGATGAAAATAAAGTCCCTGTTAAAGTAAAAGCATCTATTCTGGTTGGGTATATAAAAGCTGAATTAATTGAGTATAAAAATCTGGCAAATAAATTCTCAAAAACCACATCTAATTTTAACTAATTTATAACGATAGTTTTTATTAAAATAGTTAGTTTTGCAGCTAGTTAAAAAGGGGTAGCTAATTGCTGTAAAATTCAAAAAATTGATTCAAAAAATATTAATATTTTCAATCGTTCTTTCTGTTTTTATTTCTTGTAAAAGAGGAGATGTTGAAAATTTTCAGGAGGAAGTAGAGGTAGAAGTAAAACCAGAAATTATTGAAGAGTTTGGTTATGTGCTCAATAACTATAAAGTTATTAAAGATACGATAAGAAAAGGTGAAAGTTTTGGCGAAATATTAGATCGCCATCATGTAGAATATCCAACTATTTATAAAATTGCCGAAGAAGCTCGTGATACTTTTGATATAAGAAAGTTAAGAGCAGGAAAACCATATACAGTTTTAGCAAAAAATGATTCTACTGAATTAGCTCAAGTATTTATTTACCAACCTAATAAAGTAGAATATTATATTGTTGATTTTACAGATACAATTCAAGCTAAATTTGGAAGAAAAGAAGTTAAAACTGTAATTAAAACAGCTTCAGGTATTATTGAATCCTCTTTATCTCAAGCAATAAACGATCAAGGGTTGAATTATATTATAGCTCATGAAATGAGTGATATTTACGCTTGGACAATCGACTTTTTTCATTTACAAAAAGGAGATAAATTCAAATTGATCTATGAAGAAAGATATATTAATGACACAATTCCAGTTGGGATTGGAAATATTAGCGCAGCTTATTTTAAACATAAAAACCAACCATTATATGCTTTTAATTTCGTTACAGATTCACTAAATAATATCAACGATTATTATGATGAAAATGCAAAAACTTTACGAAGGAAGTTTTTAAAAGCACCACTAAAATTTAGTCGTATCTCTTCAAGATATAATCCCAATCGAAGAATAAAGCTTTATGGTAATAGAGTCCGTCCACATTTTGGGACTGATTTTGCCGCACCAATTGGAACACCAATTATGGCCACTGCAAACGGCACAGTTATAGCTTCGCGTTATAGAGGAGGAAATGGGAATTATGTAAAAATAAAACATAATGCTACTTATACTACTCAATATTTACACATGAAAAAAAGGAAAGTAAAAAAGGGAGATTATGTAAAACAAGGAGATGTTATTGGGTGGATAGGGATGACAGGAAATACTACTGGTCCCCATGTATGTTACCGTTTTTGGAAGAATGGTAAACAAGTTGATCCGTTTAAACTAAAATTACCTTCTGCTGCACCAATAAAAGAGAGTTTAAAAGAAGATTATTTGAGTTTTATTCTGCCGTTAAAAGATAGTTTAGATATTATCCCAACGAAGTATTTAGATAATTCAACAAATCAATAAAGTAATTTAAAGCGAAACTTTTATCGTTAAAAGGTTATTTTGTATAAGAGTAGTTGCTTAATTTATCCTTAAATTTGCAAATTCTGTAATTCATCACGCTATATAAATAACTCTCATGGCTTTAAAAAACATCAACCCAACAACAACAAATTCTTGGAAAAATTTAGAAAATCATTTTGAGCAAATCAAAGAGATTCACATGAAATCACTTTTCCAAAAAGATCATAATAGAAAAGAAAACTTTACTTTAAACTTTGATGATTTTACCTTAGATATTTCTAAAAACAGAATTACAGAAGAGACTTTAAAATATTTGATCGAATTAGCAAATGAATCTGAATTAAAAGATGCAATTGGAAAATATTTTTCAGGTAACAAGATAAATGAAACAGAAAACAGAGCAGTTTTACATACTGCTTTACGAAATCAAAATAACAATTCTGTTTTAGTTGATGGAGAAGATGTAATGCCTGAAGTTAAACAAACACTTCAAAAAATTGAAAAATTTACAGACCGTGTTGTTTCAGGTGCGTTTAAAGGTTATACAGGAAAAACTTTTACCGATGTAGTAAATATTGGTATTGGAGGTTCAGATCTTGGACCGAGAATGGTGGTTGAATCTTTACAATTTTATAAAAATCATTTAAACACACATTTTGTTTCTAATATTGATGGAGATCATGTAAGTGAAGTGATAAAAAGTTTAAATCCCGAAACGACTCTATTTGTAATTGTATCAAAAACATTTACAACACAAGAGACCTTAACCAATGCAGAAACAATTAAAAAATGGTTTTTACAAAGTGCTACGGAAAATGATATTCAGTATAATTTTGTTGCTGTATCTACAAATCTTGAAAAAGTTTTAGATTTTGGAATAGCCAAAGAAAATATTTTTACCATGTGGGATTGGGTTGGTGGTAGATATTCGCTTTGGAGTGCAGTAGGATTATCGATTAGTTTGGCTTTAGGTTACAAAAATTTTGATGCTTTATTAAAAGGAGCTTTTGAGATGGATGAACATTTTAAAGGAACCGATTTTGATAAAAATTTACCAGTAGTTTTGGCACTACTAAGCATTTGGTATAATAATTTTTTCCATACAGATTCTGAAGTTGTAATTCCTTATACGCAGTATTTAGAAAAATTAGCACCTTTTTTACAACAACTTTCAATGGAAAGTAATGGTAAATCGGTTGACCGAAATGGAAACAAAATAAACTATCAAACAGGTAATATTATTTGGGGAAATTCAGGAACTAACGTACAACATGCTTTTATGCAGTTAGTACATCAGGGTACAAAATTAATTCCTATTGATTTTATTGGTTTTGAAGAATCACTTTATGGTAACAAAGATCATCACGAAAAATTGATGGCAAATTTTTATGCACAAGCCGAAGCTTTATATGCTGGTAAAACGGAAGAGGAAGTGCATTTAGATATGAAAGTACAAGGTAATATTGATAAAATAAACCAATTACTCCCATTTAAAGTATTTGAAGGAAATAGACCTTCAAATACTATATTAATTGAAAAATTGACTCCAAAAAGTTTGGGTTCTTTAATTGCTATGTACGAGCATAAAACTTTTGTGCAGGGTGTAATATGGAATATCTATAGCTTTGATCAGTTTGGAGTGGAACTTGGCAAAGAATTGGCAAATAAATTTTTAGTTAAAAATAGTTAAATTACTGTTAACAAGTTCTTAAAAAATTAATGATTTAATAATTTTAGTATAGAATTTTAATTTGTAGTTTTGTCGCAATATTAACTCATATTAAAATTATATAATGAAAAAATTATTACCTCTTATGTTTGTTGTATTGTTTATAGGTACAACAAGTTTATTTGCACAAACCGTTGAGGGTGTGGTGCAAGACGAAACAGGACCTTTACCTGGCGTAAACATAATTGAAAAAGGAACCAGAAATGGTACTACTACTGATTTTGACGGGAAATTTTCTCTTAACATGAACAGCACAAAAGGACTTGTAGAAGTATCTTTTGTAGGTATGTCAAAAAGAGATATTAGCTACTCTGCTAATACCGGAGAAACTGTAGATTTAGGAACTATCATCTTAGTTCAAGATGAAAATGTATTAGATGAAGTTGTTGTTACCGGAGTTGTCGATTTCGCAAAAGAAAGAGAAACACCTGTAGCTGTTTCTACAATTAGAGCGATTGATATTCAAGAAAATTTGGGGACACAAGAATTACCTGAAATTTTGAATACAACTCCTTCAATTTATGCTACCAAACAAGGTGGTGGTTATGGAGATTCTCGTATCAATGTTCGTGGTTTTAATTCAAGAAATACTGCGATTATGATTAATGGTATGCCGGTAAACGATATGGAAAGCGGTTGGGTATATTGGTCTAACTGGTCTGGTTTATCCGATGTTACTTCTGCTATGCAGGTACAACGTGGTTTAGGTTCTTCTAAATTGGCAATTTCCTCTGTAGGAGGTACTATAAATGTTTTAACACAAACTTCTCAAGCTAGAGAAGGAGGTGCTGTAGCATTTACTCTTGGAAATGATGGGTATATGAAAGAAGCTGGTAGTTATTCAACAGGTTTAATGGAAAATGGTTTTTCTACCTCTGTTTTATTAAGTCACTATTCAGGTGATGGTTATATTGATGGTACAAAAGGTGATGGTTGGAATTACTTTATTGGGATGGGTTATCAAATTAATGAAAAACATTCTGTAATGTTTACATTTACAGGGGCTCCTCAATGGCATAACCAAAATTCTTATGCAAATAAAATTTCTACATATCAACAATATGGTAAAGATGGAGATCCAAATAGAAAATATAATAGTAATTGGGGTTATTTAAATGGAGAAGAGTTTTCTTATAGAAGAAACTTCTATCATAAACCAATCATGTCTTTAAATTATGATTGGACAATAAATGATAAAATGGATCTTTCAACTATTGTTTATGCCTCTTGGGGTCGTGGTGGTGGAACCGGACCTATTGGAAGAATTAATGGTAATGGAGATTATTCTAGCACATTTAAAGATTCCAAAGGCTTAATTCGTTTTGATGATATTAAAACATGGAACTCTGGTGGATCTGTACTTGATTTTGGTGATGATAGAGTTGCTGATGATAATGGACAATTTATCAATGATAGAAGTCACGGTTTTACACGTAGAGCATCTATGAATTCACATGACTGGTATGGTGTTATTTCAAACTTTCACCATGAAGTGAATGATAATTTTAGCTGGGATGTTGGTATTGATGGTAGAACCTATACCGGATATCATTATAGAGTTGTAAATAATGATTTAGGTGCAGATGGTTATACAGATAATAGAGATAAAAATAATCCAGATAGATTGATTGGGGAATATGTAGAGGCTTCACCAGACTGGAATCCTTGGGTAGACATTAAAGATCAAGAAAAAATTGAATACTACAACACTGGTGGTGTAAAATGGTTTGGCGGATTCGGTCAAGTTGAATATAAAACAGAAACTATTTCTACATTCTTACAATTTGGTATTTCAAGCCAATCTTTTCAACGTACAGACTACTTTAATTTATTGGAAGGTGAACAACAATCAGATTGGGAAAGTTTAACTGGTGGAAATATTAAAGGAGGTATCAACTGGAATATCAATGATAACCATAGTGTTTTTGCAAATACCTGTTATTACTCTAAACAACATTTATTTAGTGCTTTTTATCCATACTATA
>DAOUQH010000088.1 GCA_030625645.1 Flavobacteriia bacterium
CTCATCATCTGAAATATCTTCCGGAAATCGATCAAAATCTAAACTGATAATGGCAATTCTGAGAAGATAATTATGAAATGTACTTAAACTTTTTCCTTGCAAAACTGTGTCTTGTTTGATGACTTTGAAAACCTGCTCGAAACCGTCAATAGTTTGAAGGGCAGACTGAACAATTGTTAATCTTGTGTTTTTTATGATACTGAAGTTTTAGGTTATTATTAATCTAACGGGATGTCGAGATCCCGTTTCAGTATTATGTTAAGAAATATTTTGTAGATAGTTATCCCGGTAGGGATTTAGTTCAACAACTGGTATAATTCATTGCTGCTGATTTTCCTTCGAAAAATCCTCGCATTCATTACATTGGTCAGTACATTTTTACTAACTTAGTCGCTAATCCAACGCAACGAAATCATACCAAAACCGTCAGCAATTTGAAAAAAGCAATATACATCCTACTTCTTTTATTATTTCCAGCACTCTTAGTCGCTCAAAAAGACAGTACAAAAACAAAACTTTCTTTTACAGGTGATTTTAGATTTAGAGCAGAGCAAGATTGGAATTCACGTAAACCTGATGGCACTTACCGTGATGATAGAACACGGTTACGATACAGAGCTCGTTTTGGAGTTTTCTATGATTACAAAGATTGGATATCATTTGGGGTTAGATTGCGAACCGGAGATCCTAAAAAGCAGCAAGACCCTCATTTAACACTAGGAGATGGTTTTAAAGAGTTTAGTACATTACCTATTGCTTTTGAAAAAGTCTATGCGAATTTCAGTCATAAATGGTTTTCAGCTTGGATTGGAAAAAATACATTTCCCTTCGAAAAACAAAATGAATTGTTTTGGAGCGATAATGTATTTCCAGAGGGTATTTCTTTGACTGGAAAATTTACTTTTGAAAACATATATATACAGTCGTTACAAATAAATACTGGTCACTTTATTTTGGCAACTAACGGAACTTCGTTTGATTCAGATGGTTATTTTCAGAGTATTCAGGTTGTTACAACACATTTGAAAGATAGACTTAAATTATTCCCAGCTTTCTATTATTTTAATAAAATTCCAAACATACCAGATGGAAATGAAACGTTTATGATGAACTATGCTATAGTCCATATTGGAACAAAAATAGAATTAATTAAAAAGCCGAAAATAGCAGTAGGTTTTGACTATTATCATAATATAAAAGAC
This sequence comes from Flavobacteriia bacterium, assembly GCA_030625645.1. Taxonomy (GTDB): domain Bacteria; phylum Bacteroidota; class Bacteroidia; order Flavobacteriales; family Flavobacteriaceae; genus Namhaeicola. The sequence continues at coordinate 1,203 of DAOUQH010000088.1, forward strand.
TATAATAATAACGACTCTATTCCTCAAGAATTCAGAAATCAAAAACAAGGGCTTGTATCAAGTATTAGTCTTGGAAAGTTAGAAAAGAAAGGTGATTGGAAGTTACAATTAACTTATACCTATCTAGAACGATATGCTGCTGTTGATTTTCTTGCTCAAAATGATTGGGCAAGATGGGATTATTCTTCTTATGGTTCACCTGATGGCAGATTAACAAATTTCAAAGGTTTTGAAGTAGCGGCTGGATATGCTTTTGACAAAAATATGAACCTAAAGATTAGGTACTTTAATGTTAATCAAATCAAACCCTTTGAAATTGTTAAAGAAACTGGAAATCGAATACGATTGGATTTTAATATCGGATTTTAAAATAACTGTAAACTTAAGATGTATCAAAATAATAGCCGAATTAATTGTAAATTTTAGGGTTGTAGATCGTTTCAACTTCATCTAGAATTGAAAGTGAATTGATCATCAATCGGCTACTATCCTTATACGAAACGTTAGTAATTATACTGACCCGTCCTGAAATATGTTTACACAAAACAATAAGTATATGTATAAAAATGACAGAGTAACCAGACGTTACAGCGAATCATTTAAATTAAAAATTTCAGCGAACTTAGTACAGGAACATATACTAAGAATCAATTAGGAAAACTCTATGGGATTAATCCAATAACCATTATTGAATGGATTACAAAATATGAACGTGAAAAGGTAGAACTGAATGAAATGCCCGAAATCGAATTACAAAGATTAGCGGAAATTTATGAAAAAAGAGGTCTGAAAAAAGAAACTTCCTTAACAGTTGCCAAAGAATTAATGGAATACGATGCGCTGGGTGCACATATTAGGGACGAATTAGGAATTAATGAAATTAGTTAAGCTAAACATATGTAAACTGCGTTTGCTTCTGGTGCCGCATTTACTGTAGGAGGATTACTCCCTTTTTTAGTAACGCTCTTTCTTCCTTTAAAGAGTATGGAATATTCACTTTACGGTTTTGCTCTATTTTTTCTTATAATTTTAGGAGCATTAGCCGCTAAAACAGGATGTTCAAGTATTGGAAAAGCGATTATCCGAATTTCATTCTGGGGAACTGTCGCAATGGGATTGACTGCTGTAGTTGGTTATTTGTTCAATGTGAATGTAGAATAAATAAACTACACACAATAAATAGCCTTTACACAGCTTATAAAAACCAAGTATAAAGCAAATGTTGAATTAAATTAAGGGTTTATATTTTAGAAAATTTTCTCTAAAAGTTTTTTAATCTATTTAAGTTATTTTCAAGAAATGAATTTCAATTAAATTTTTCCTATTTTTAACCTAAATTAAACGGGGTTGTTACACAAACTCTAGCTATATACAATTAACAAATAAAAATTTCAAATGAATATAAATTTAAACATGGCCGTTTTAATAGATGGCGACAATATACCATCAGCTCATGTAAAAGAAATGATGGAAGAAATAGCCAAATATGGTAATACTACAATTAAAAGAATTTATGGTGATTGGACTAGACCTGGTTTAACAAAGTGGAAAAATCTTCTTCTTGAAAATGCGATAACACCTATTCAACAATATGGATATACAACTGGTAAAAATGCTACAGACTCAGCTATGATTATTGATGCAATGGATATTCTTTATAGTGGTAAGGTTAATGGTTTTTGTCTTGTTTCAAGCGATAGTGATTTTACACGATTAGCTACAAGATTGAGGGAAGCAGGTATGCAAGTAATTGGTATTGGTGAAAAAAAGACTCCCAATCCTTTTATCGTAGCATGTGATAAGTTTATATATATTGAAATCTTAAAGAAACAAACAGAGGAAAAAATTGAAAATAAGGAAATCACTGAATTAGCAGTAGATAATATAACTAAGAAAGAAATAAAGCTCATTTCCGCTACAATTAACGATTTATCAGATGAGGAAGGATGGGCGTTTCTTGGAGATGTTGGAAGCTTATTACAGAAAAAACAACCCAACTTTGATTCCAGAAATTATGGTTTTGAAAAACTAACTCCATTGATAAAATCTATTGGTAATTTTGAAATAGAACAAAGAGAGAACCCAAAAAGTAGGCACAAATTAATTTTCGTTAAAAATAAAGAAAAGCATACAGCAAGAGCTAAAAAGCATTAAAACAACTTTTTAACAGGAATGTTTTGCTTCATTCTCCACATCAGTGTAACCGATTAGTTTCGGATGCAAACGAGTGAAATTTTGGAGAATATTCTAAAAAAATTAAATTATTATAAAATGAGATTTATTTTCTTTATTTAGTCCAATTTTTATATTCCTTTGGATAGATCTTGATATATTTTATAAAATAGAATTAAGAAAAATCACATACGCAAAAAGTGTTATTTAAAGGTTAAAAAAATGGATTATCATACCGGTTTATCCTCAAAACCAAATATATTAAAACAATGAAATTATTAACTAAATTTTTTATAATTAGCTTTTTTTGTATTGTAGTTTTTCTGTTTTTTATTTTCATTTTATATGGTTATAGAGATATACCTGTTGATGAATTGAAAGAAAAATATGCCCCTTCTCCATCTGCTTTTATTATGGTTGATGACATGAATGTGCATTATCGAGATGAAGGTAGTATTATAGATACTTTACCCATTGTGTTGATTCATGGTACAAGTTCTAGCTTGCATACTTTTGATAAATGGGCGGATAATTTAAAAATTAAAAAACGTATTGTTAGGATGGATTTACCTGGTTTTGGTTTGACGGGGCCATTTCCTAATCGTGATTACTCGATTGATAATTATGTCATTTTTATTGAACATTTTTTATCCTTAAAAGGAATAAAAAAATGCATTTTAGCTGGAAATTCATTAGGTGGACAGATTGCTTGGCAATTTACAGTCAAAAATCCAGAGATGGTTGATAAGCTAATTTTGATAGATGCTGCGGGTTATCCTTTGGAGTCAAAAAGCATCCCAATTGCCTTTAGATTTGCTCGCATACCTGTTTTGAATAAACTTTTGATTTTTATCACACCTCGTTTTATGGTGCGATCAAGTGTAGAAGATGTGTATGCAGATAAAACTAAAGTTAGTGAATCTCTCGTTGATAGGTATTTTGAACTCACCTTAAGAGAAGGTAATCGTCAAGCTTTGGTAGATAGAATGATGTTATGGATGGATACAAGTGCAATTAACCTTATTAAAAATATCAAACATCCTACACTTGTTCTTTGGGGTGAACAAGATTTGTTAATTCCTACCAGCCAAGCTTATCGTTTTCATGATGACTTACCGAATGATACTTTGATTATTTTAAAACATTCTGGTCACGTACCAATGGAGGAAAACCCACAAGAAAGTTTAGATGCTTTATTAACTTTTTTAGAAAAATAAAGAATTCACCAACTTGATATTTTGGAAACTTTCTAGAGGTTAATTATTAAATCTACTTAGAAGAAATAAAGAGAAAGCTAGAGGTAAAGGATAAATGAATATCTTTGTTTAAGATAATTGATCAATAATAAATATAACTTAGGTTTTTTACCAATACCACTTCATCTTTTAAAAAAATATTTACAATCAAAATGAAAACACTTGAGCTTATTTCAAATGGAGTAAAAAACAGCAATAATCCACCAATTCTATTTATCCATGGTATGTGGCATGGGGCATGGTGTTGGGAACCTTATTTTCTTCCTTATTTTAAAGAAATGGGTTATAAAGCTTATGCTTTAAGTTTATCAAATCATGCTAATAGTCCCAAAAAAAAATCATTTAATCTTTTAAGAATAAATGATTATGTAAATGATATAAAACAAGCAGTAGAGACACTAGGAGAACCTCCAATATTAGTAGGACATTCTATGGGCGGGTATATCACTCAAAAATATTTGGAGAATAATAAAATGCCAGGAGCTGTATTGATGGCATCTGTTCCGCCATTTGGTATATGGAACGGTACAATAAATACTTTAAAAAGTCTTCCTCTTTCTTTTTTGAAAGCAAATCTAACTTTAAATTTAAAACACATAATCAACACACCAAAAAAATATAAACAAGTGCTTTGTTCTAATAATATTGATGATTTAAGTATTGAGAAATATGTAAAAAAAATTGATACAGAATCTTATTTTGCTTATATAGATATGTTAGGATTTAATTTAGTCAAAGCAGAAAAAATAGATACTCCACTATATATTATTGGAGCTGAAAATGATCATGCTTTATCTGTAAATTCAATAAAAAAAACAGCAGCTAAGTATAATACAGATTGTAAAATATTTAATAATATGGGGCATTTAATGATGCTTGAACCAAATTACAAAGTTGTTGCAAATGCAATAGATAAATGGATAAAAACTATTTAAAAAACTACACAACTAATAAGCACTAAGTAATATAGAATATAATTAGTTACCATAAATCGGGATTACTAAGCGCTTCTACGCAAGAAGATTTACCTGAAATTGGTTCAATTTTATCGCTAACCAATGATTTTCCAAGCCATCCTTCTGGGTATGATAATTTTAAAGGGGTTGGTATAATATCTTCCGAAATTTTCTTAAATCCAGTTTTTGAATAAAAATTAATATCTCCATAAGTAATAGCTAATTCTACGCCATTCTCTTTTAAGATATTAAAGGCGAAATTAATTAACTTCTTACCAATACCTTTTCCTTGATACTTTGTTGATGTAGCCATTGGAGATAGAATATATGCTTTTATACCATTTTCAAAAGTCAATTTTGAAAAAAAGACACCTCCAATAATTATATCATTATCTGTGGCTACAAAACAATAAAAATCATTAGCATCAGTACTAGTCATAAAATTATTAGTTAATTCCCCAATTATCAAACCTTCCGATTTACCTTCTGAATCTGAGAATGTTTTAATAAAAAGATGATTAATTTCTTCAATCTTATTTGGATTATATTCTGAATATTTCATTTCTTTCTTAATATCGTTCTAATTATTCAGTTATTTTCAAAGGTACAGTTTCTGAATAAATAATAAATATTATTAATCTATCATATAAATAAACCAATTTTTGACAATTAAGATTATATTTCTAAAATGGCTATACAACAAAGGTTTATGTGTAGTGAGGATATTATTATGGTTGAGGTTTATTTATTTAAACAAAGTGCATAAAAATGCTATATTAAAATGAATTAAATTAATCAAAAAGAATTCCTCGACCCTCTCAATCGAGGTTTCCGATGAAATGTCATCCCCTAAAAGGGGATCTAAATAATAAATTTCAGATTTTGATTTTCAGATCAAAATGAAATCAGTGAAATACCTCTATGGCTCTGCCTCGAAGATAGTTGGTTTTAAGAAATTTTTATTAAAGAAAATTTGAGTAATTTTGATAGATAAATGATTTATAAATGGATCTTAATAAGAAATACAACTTAGGGTTTTTTCCAACACCACTACATCCTTTAAAAAATTTATCAAAAAAATATTCAGATTACAATTTGTTTATAAAAAGAGATGATCAAACCGGACTTGCTTCTGGTGGAAATAAAACAAGAAAATTAGAATATTTAATTCAAAAAATATTAGACGATAATTATGATACAGTAATTACTGCCGGAGCACAACAATCTAATCATTGTAGGCAAACTGCGGCGGCTTGTGCTATTGCAAAATTAGAATGTCATTTGCTTTTAGGAGGAAAAGAACCCGAAGAGTATAATGGCAATTTGTTGCTTTCGCATATTCTGGGAGCGAATATTCACTTTACAGGAGAAAATAGAAAAGGAGAAGATATTGAGCGTGTAAAATCTAGTTTAGAAAAAAAAGGGGAAAAGGTTTTTGTTATTCCTTATGGTGGATCTAATTTTACTGGTGCTTTAGGTTATATAAATGCAGTAAAAGAGTTAAAAGTGCAATTAATAGAGCAAAATTTAAAGATTGATTATATATTTTTTGCTTCAAGCTCTGGCGAAACTCAGGCAGGTTTGATGATGGGTTTAGATATTTTTGATATGGATATCGAATTAGTTCCAATAAATATTGATAAAGCAGAAACTGCAAGTTTTCTTGAGGCTGTTGTTTTAAATTTTATACATGAAGGGAAAGATTTATTACCTATTAAAAAAGAGTATCATCTTAAAGATATTAAACTGATAAGAGATTATGATAAAGCCGGTTATGGTGTAATTACCCGAGCTGAAAAAATGGCAATAAAGGAGTTGGCAACAAACGAAGGTATATTTTTAGACCCTGTTTATACCGGAAGAGCCTTTTGGGGAATGATGCGTTTCCTTAAATTAAAGAAAATAAAACCTAATTCGAATGTTCTTTTTTGGCATACCGGAGGACTTCCAGCTATTTGTAATTATGGAAGCGAATTAATTATAAATACATGAAGAACAAAACAAAATATTTAATGTACAGATATTTAATTCCACTTTTAATCTTTTTATTGGTTTGGCTTGTGTTTGAATACTTCTATCCAGAAATGATTATTGGAAAGAAAGGGTTTTTCGTAGCTGGGATTACTTATATGCTTTCTCCAAAAATTAAAAAGATAAATTTTTTAAGAGGTCAGAATATTCAAATAAAATGGTTTATCATGAGAAAAGTAATTTTGCTCTCTATGAATAAATAATCAAATAAAAAAAGCAAAATTTATTCAAAAATATATTGATAGAGTAAATCCTAAAATAGACTTATCTTTGCAAGATGCAAAATGAATTACAACTTTCCGATTGGCTTCCAACGACCAATAAAGAAGTAAAAATTAGAGGCTGGAATAGCCTGGATGTTATTATTTTTAGTGGAGATGCTTATGTAGATCATCCTGCTTTTGGACCGGCAGTTTTGGGAAGAATTCTAGAGAGTTACGGTCTGCGGGTTGCTATTGTTCCTCAACCCAGTGTCAATGATAATTTACAGGATTTCGAAAAATTAGGCACTCCAAATTTATTTTTTGCGGTTACTGCTGGTGCAATGGATTCCATGATAAGTAATTATACTGCCAGTAAACGTCAAAGAGATAAAGATGCTTATACTCCAAATGGTGACAAGGGTTTTAGACCTGATTATGCGGCAACGGTTTATGCCAAAATATTAAAAGAAAAGTTTCCTGATATTCCTGTTGTTCTTGGCGGAATTGAAGCTTCACTTAGAAGAGTTACACATTATGATTATTGGAGCGATCAATTAAAGCCAAATATTCTTACCGATTCAAATGCCGATCTTTTGGTGTATGGAATGGGTGAACAACCTTTACGGGAATTAGTTTCACTTTTACAAAAAGGAGTTCCTTTTGATTCGGCAAAAACCATTAAACAAACAGCTTATTTATTAAATGAGTTTGAGGAAATTCCAATCAATAAACATTGGGAGGATATTGAAATACATTCGCATAATGCTTGTTTAAAAGATAAAAAGACCTTCGCGTCTAACTTCAAAATAATTGAACAGGAATCTAATAAGGTTTTTGGTAGAAGAATAACACAAAAAGTTGGAAATACAACTTTGGTGATAAACCCTCCTTTTCCAACAATGACAGAAGAGGAAATTGATTTTGCTTTTGACTTGCCATTTACACGTTTACCACATCCGAAATACAATAAAAGAGGTCCGATTCCCGCCTTTGAAATGATAAAGTTCTCCATTAATATTCATAGAGGATGTTTTGGAGGTTGCAGTTTTTG
>DAOUQH010000025.1 GCA_030625645.1 Flavobacteriia bacterium
GTAATATTAATTTTAATGTTTGCTAACTAGTTATATACATACAAATATAGATGTTTATAATGAATACTTTCCGGATAACGTTAGTTTTTGGTTGTTTGTAAGATTATTAATAATCTTATTTAATGTACTCTTATATGGAAACTAAATTTTTGATGGTTTTTACTTTTGCTAAATCAAATGCCTTTAATATCATCAGGCATTATGTAATAACCCAATTTTCAAGACAAAGCTAGAGTAGAATTCTTTTTAGATTCTTTGTAAATCCATTTTTTAAGTCAAAAAAACTCAAACAAAAAAGGTTTCCTTAAAAAATATTTTTTAAGGAAACCTTAAGGTTACGGTTAGCAATACTTTTTACAAATTAGGAATTCGTAATACTTGCCCTGGGTAGATTTTATCTGGATTAGTTAAAGCAGGTTTGTTTGCTTCAAAAATCTCAGTGTACTTCATAGGGTCACCATAATATTTTTTGGCAATCAAACTTAATGATTCTCCACTTTGCACAGTATGCATTTTAGATTCTGGCTCTGGTTCTGCAGTAGTCATTTTATCTTCTACATTTGCAATACCTTGTGTATTTCCTAAAGCTAATAATACTTTCTCTCTGGTTGCTTGATCTGAAGCAGCACCCCAAACTGAGGCAACATCACCATTAACCTCAATATCTAAATCGGTTACATCATAACCATAAGATTGTATTGTACTCATTAATTGAGAAGCATTTACTGAATTTTCTGCAGCAGCATCAATTGCTTTTTCTCCAGAATCCTTGTTAAATGAAAAAAGTCCCATAATTTTAAATTTTTTTATTATTGATTAGTTTTTAATGGCGTGAAATTACAAAAAATTACGCTTTAAATAAAGGAATTTACCTCTAAATTTTACATTACAAAGGTATTAAAAAAGCTTATATTTGTCAAAAAAATATATTTTGGAAATACATAATTTTGATAATTCGAACTCCATTTTAAATAATTTCATTACTGAAATAAGAGACGTCAATATACAAAAAGACTCCATGCGTTTTAGAAGAAATATTGAGCGTATTGGTGAAATTTTAAGTTATGAATTAAGTAAAAAATTAGAATTTTTATCGCATAAAACAACTACTCCCTTAGGTATTAAAAATATAAATATTATTAAGAATAATTTGGTTTTATGTTCTGTTTTAAGAGCGGGATTACCGTTGCATCAAGGAGTATTAAATTACTTTGATTCTATTGAAAATGCATTTATTTCGGCATATAGACATCATATTACTGAAGATGAATTTGACATTAAAGTTGAGTATTTAGCATCTCCTAGTTTGGATAATAAAATATTGATTTTAGCTGATCCTATGTTAGCAACCGGTAGCTCATTAGTAGCTGTTTATCATGCTCTAGAAAAATTAGGAAATATTAAACAAATTCATATTATATCTGTAATTGCAGCAAAAGAAGGAATTAACTATATTGAAAAGCATTTCCCCAAAAACACAAATTTATGGGTTGCAACTGTTGATAAAAAATTAAATAGTAAGGGATATATCGTTCCCGGTTTAGGAGATGCAGGCGACTTGGCTTTTGGTACTAAAATTTAAGGAAGAAGATAAACTCCTATTGACAATAAGATAAATAGAATAAGAATCGACTCCTTAAACCAATAATCTTTTACTGTTTGTAAATAATTAGTAAGTAATATTGAAAAAGGAAAGAATAAAAATAAAAACTCTGCCCCATCTTTTGTAGGAGATATAAAGATTACTACAATAACTATAAATATATGAAATAACAAAAGAGTAAAAGTAGCTTTAAACTCTCTTTTAGCATTTAATAATTGATTTAAACTAGGGTAAATTGCCCAAAATATAAACACTAAAACAATTCCTAAAGGAAAAAGTAAAGATAAAATGTTATAGTTAGAAAAATCAAAACTTACCTCAAAAATCCATTTATCAATTAGTAATAATTCATTTCCAAATAACAATAAATAAACAAAATATAAAAAGATTGGAGTTATAAATCCAATAATTGGAATAATAAAATAATTCCATTTCAACTTTCTAAAAACTAAAATTGCTATATAAATTAGTATTAAAAATAGTATACTCCAACTATAGAAAAGAAAAGCTACTCCTATCCAAAACCCCGCATCATATAATTTACTTATTTCCTCCTTTGAGCTTCTTAAGCTATAGATTCTTCTTAATGAAAAAAATAAAAATAGATTACTTATTAAAAGTTCTTGATTAGTAATACTTGTTGGGAAAATTGCAAAAAGTAAAATAAAAATGAATAGTGCGTATGTATTTGCATCAGTTAATGAATTTTTTCGTGTAATAAAATTATGTAGAAATATTAGTAATAAATAAAATATATAATGTAAACCACTTTTAATAAATGAAGATGTAGTAAAATCTACATTAAAATTAAAAATTGATGCAATAATATAGACAAAAAAGCTCAAAATGAAAAGCACCAAAAAATTTATTGGTCTAGATTTATTAAAAAAATTGGCTATCATAATGAGATTTTATATTTTTGTGATTCTATACTCATACTTTTAATTAAGCTAAAGTAAAAAATTACAACAAACTCATCATTGTTTTTGTTGTTTTAAAATAAAAATATATGATTGCAAATAATTTTTTTAGAGCCTTAGGTGATTTTCACACAAATTTTTTGTTTAAACCTTATGATATGTTTCGTGCAATTGAAGGATGGTGGGAATCTAATGTTATTAATGAAGTTTTCATATTCATTGGTTTTGTATTATTTTTATATTGGCTAGGTCAATTACAAAGATTTAGAAAAACCAGTACGGAATAATTTTTTGTTATTTATCAAATTTGAATTACTGTGGGAAGTAAAAACAAGCTCAAAAGATTTCGTGAAAACGAAACATTTAATAATGTAATTCAACCTTCACGCCAAGAAGTATTAGATGGTTTTACACGTCGAGGTAAATGGAATGCTTTTTTTAAAAACAACAATCCAATTATTTTAGAATTAGGTTGTGGTAAGGGAGAATATTCTGTTGCTTTGGCTAAAAATAATCCAAATTTTAATTTTATTGGTGTAGATATTAAAGGAGCTCGATTTTGGCAAGGAGCAAAAATAGCTCTAGAAGATAACCTATCTAATGTTGCTTTTCTAAGAACACAAATAGAATTAATCGATTATTGTTTTGGGGAAAATGAAATTAGTGAAATATGGATTACATTTCCAGATCCCCAAATAAAATACAAACGCACTAAACATCGTTTGGTTAATTCAGATTTTTTAAAAAAATACCAATTTGTTTTAAATATCGATGGAGTATGCCATTTAAAAACAGATAGTGAGTTTTTGCATGGCTATTTGCTAGGCTTGCTGCATGAAGGTAACCATGAAGTGCTTTATGCGCATCACGATATTTACAATAGTTCAAGCCCCCCAAAAGAAGCCACTTCAATTCAAACTTTTTATGAAAAACAATACTTAGAGAAAAGTAAACCAATAACTTATATTAAGTTTAAAACAAACTACCAGATATAAATTTTGGAAGATGAGCAATGAAGGTTTCTTTGAAAGAGTGTATACTGTCGCTAGACAGATTCCTTATGGAAAAGTTACTACTTACGGAGCAATTGCAAAGTATTTAGGATTACCGAAATCTGCTCGAATGGTTGGTTGGGCAATGAATGCTTCAAAAAATGATTCAACTGTTCCTGCACATAGAGTTGTTAGCAAAAACGGACTTTTAACAGGCAAAAATCATTTTGATGGTACAAATTTAATGCAGCAATTATTAGAAAATGAAGGTATAATAATTCAAGATAACAAGATTCAAAATTTTTCATCATTTTTTTGGAATCCTGTAATATTTTTACAATAATATTGTAGCTTTATAGCTATATTATTTAAGTTTTTGCTTTTTTTTTTTAATAAAGTTTTATCTTTTCAATATTTGTTTATCTTTGTATCGAATTGAATATCATATCATGAAGAAAAAAACACTAATTTTACCTTTACTATTTTTTATTTTTTTAAGTAATTTATCTTTCTCCCAGGTTGAGTTAAGCTCAGAAGTTGGAGTGTTTTTCGGTGTCTCTTCTTTTCAAACTGATTTTGGTCAAAGTCATGATTTCCCCAGTGCAAACGCATCTGCACTAGCATTTGGAGCTACCCATTATTTAAACTTTTTTAACCGACAATATAATTGGAAGAGAGGTACTAGTTATTTTGCTGATCACTTTAAGTTGAAAACCGAATTTTTATTCGCACATAAAACTAGCATCAGACATGAGCCTTTTATTGGGTTAGACCCTAAGCTTGATGGTATGAGAGGTGAAATTAAATTGTTTAATTTTGGTAATCAATTAGAATTTTATTTTAGTAGCCTACAAGATTACCTTACTTATTATGGAGATCATAATGTAATAAACCCATACGTTAGTGTTGGAGTTCATTATAGTTATTATGACCCAGAAGTAACAACTACCTATAATGGTGAAGATCCTTATACTTTTAATGCAAATCTTGATAAATGGGTTCCTGGAGAAACGATATACAATGATGCAGATAGTGCATTTGGAGTATCTATTGGTGCAGGTGTTCGTTATTCTATGCAATATTTTGATTTAGTTCTTGATACTAGATGGCAACATTTCTTTTCGGATGAAGTTGATGGTTTAAATGCACCAAATGATCCTGGCAACAAGTATAATGAAACATTGATAAATGTTAATTTAGGGGTTATCTACGTGTTTAACTCTAATTAGTTTTACTTTCTGAATCTGATATTTTTTTTATCTACTTACTACATGTTTTCTTTTATGAAATCATCCATTTATTATTGTACTCCATCATTTTTGTGATGTATATTTTTTATGAATCCTGATCCAAATTTTTTAATCAAACTAGCAAACTCCAAGATGCCTTTTGGGAAATTTAAAGGTACATTTCTAATAGATCTCCCCGAATATTATTTGATATGGTATAGAAATAAAGGTTTTCCAAACGGAGAACTCGGACAATTAATGGAATCAGCATTTGAAATAAGAAGAAATGGTTTGGAAGATATGGTAAAGAGATTAAGAACCATATAATAGGTCATGCTTTTTTACTTTTTCATAAATCTCTTTCTAAAAACTATAACTAAAATTCCACCTCTTAAGATCATCCATACAGTAAAGGCAATCCAAACAGCATAGAGTTTTAAGTGAAAATAATCACCAACCAATAATATTGGTATAAATCCGAAAAATGTAGCTATAATTAATGTATTTCTTAAAATAACAGCTTCAGCCATACCTTTAAAGATTCCATCAAAAACAAAGGCAATAGCATTAATTGGTTGCATTAAAATAACTATCCAAAACACATTATAGAATAATTGCAAAACCATTTCATCTTTTGTAAATATTAAGCCAATTTCTTTATAAAAAAGAAAACAAAAGAGCATAAGAATAAAAGTAATAACAAAAGTAAATTTATTGAGATCTAAACTCAACCTCCATATTTTTAAATAATTATTTTCTCCAACAAACTTACCAGACATAATATTTCCCACACTAGCATAACCATCGATAAAAAATGCAAAAAATAACCAAATTTGAAAAGCTATTGTTTGTGCTGCAATATAATGGGTTCCATAACTTGCAGCATAAGAATTAGCTAAATATAATGCAATATTCAATGATATAGCCCTAATTATAAGGTTTAAACTCAGATGCAAAATTCGTTTAATTTCACTATGAAAAGGCATTGTAAATTTTAATGTAAATGGAGTTTTTTTAAGCATTAAATACAATGACATAACCGCCATAGTTAATTGTGCAATTACACTCGCCCAAGCAGCTCCTTCAACATGCATTGCAGGGATAAAACCATCAATACCATATATAAAAGCAAAATCTAAAACAACATTAAAAAGCATACCAACAACACTAATAATCATTGGCCAAAAGGTATTTTGCATTCCTCTAAAAACCCCAAATACAGAAAAAATAAAAAGTGTTAAAGGCAAACCTAATGCTCTAATTTTATAATAAGAAACGGAGTAATTTAAAATAATACCCTCTGCATTATAAAGTGTAAAAATTTCAGTAACAAAAAATATAGTAGAAAAATAAATAAGAATACTTACCAATAAATTTATTACAATAATCTGAGCTGGTAAAGGTGCTATTTCCTTTAATTTATTTGCTCCTAAATATTGGGCAATAATTGCAGAAATAGCTGACCTTGTTTGAGCCAAAATCCATATTAATGCAGAAATAAATGAACCTGCAATACCAACTGCAGCCAAAGCTTCGGTTGGATTCATTTTTATATTACCAATTATAGCCATATCTGTAATAGAAAGCAATGGCTCGGCAATACCCGAAATAATAGCGGGAATTGCTAATTTATTAATATCCTTAAATGAAACCTTATGCTTATTAGTCAAAATATTTGGTTCTATGTTAACAATTATAAATTTTCAACATTAATTATTATAAGACTCATATAGTAAAAATGATTAGAATTAATTATATCCCTTTTTGGCTTACATTTTTCTTAATTATTGGAATCCTTTTAGGCTATTTTACTTCACCGCCAATTAGATGGTTATTTTTAGTTGGTCTCATTATTTTTATAATAATTCTATTTTTTTATCATCAAAATAAAAAGAAACTAAGGCCTAATATAAATTTTACTTTTTCAACTTTTTTTTTATTTATCCTTATCGGAATTATCTCAATTACAATTCAAACAAATTCAAACAATAATAATTATTTTGGAAAATATCTTAAAGACAATAATCAAATAATTTTACAAATAGAAAAAGCTTTAAAACCTAGTAATTTTTATCAAAAATTTGAAGCAAATATACTGCAAATTAATCAGCAAAAAGTAATTGGTAAAGTTTTACTGAATATAAAAAGGGATAGTACTCAAAAAAACATTAAAGTTGATGATATTATATTTACCTCTTCAGAAATCAAAAAAAATAAAGCACCTTTAAATCCATTTCAATTCGATTATGGAAACTATCTACATAAACAACAAATTGATTATCAGTTATATACATATGATCAAGATTATTTAGTTCTAGATAGAAGTATAAAAACTATAAAAGGATTGGCATTTATAATAAGAGACAAAATAAATAAACAACTTATAAACTATAATTTCACTATTGATGAATTGGCTGTTATCAATGCCATTTTATTAGGACAAAGACAAGACATTTCTAAAGATTTATACAAGGATTATCAAAGAGCAGGTGCAGTTCATATTTTAGCCGTGTCGGGCTTACATATCGGAATTATTCTATTGATTTTACAATTTTTATTAAAACCTCTAGAAAGAATAAAAAATGGTAAAATTATCAAGCTTATTTTTCTTATCATTTTACTATGGGCATATGCATTTTTAGCAGGATTTAGTGCTTCGGTAATAAGAGCAGTTAGTATGTTTAGTGCTGTGGCTTTTGGAATGTTTTTAGGTAAATCGACTCAAGTAAAAAACTCCTTGGTAATTTCTATGTTTTTCTTGCTATTGTTCCATTCACATTTCCTCTTTGATGTAGGCTTTCAATTAAGTTATGCTGCAGTTTTTTCGATTGTAATATTTCAACCCGAAATGTCAAAAATAATTATCCCTAAAAATAAAGTTTTTCGATATTTTTGGCAAATATTTACAGTTACACTAGCAGCTCAAATAGGAGTTTTACCCTTGAGTTTGTATTATTTCCACCAGTTTCCAGGATTATTTTTTATTTCTAGTTTGGTAATTATTCCATTACTAGGAATTATTCTCGCATTTGGTTTTATAATTATATTTTTAGCTTCATTCCAAATCTTACCACAGTTTGTTGCCAACATATACAATTTTGTAATTCATACCCTTAATAATTTTGTAGAATTTATTTCTCTTCAAGAAAACTTTATAATTCAAAACATTTTTTTTCCATTAAGTTATCTTATTATGATGTCTTTACTCATTATTGTATCCTATAATTTTATTAGAAAAAGAACTTTTAAATCATTAAAATTATTACTAATAGGCCTCATCTCATTCCAAATTATACTAATTTATCAAAAGTGGAATGTACAAAATACAAATTCTCTTATTGTCTTTCATCAAAATAAATCTTCATTAATCGCAAAAATATCTGGAAATAAAATAGCGCTTTATAGCTGTAATACAATCAATAAAAAGCAATTACATTATCATAAAAATTCTATTAGAAATGAATTAGGAGATGTAAATATTACAGAACACAATGCTATAAAAAATATTATTAAATTTAACCATGAACACTATTTAATTATTGATAGTTCAGCAATTTATTTAGATTTAGAGTTTAAACCCCAAAAAGTAATACTACGACAATCTCCTAAGATTAATTTTGAAAGAGTGTTAATAAAAATCAAACCTAATCTTGTAATAATTGATGGTTCTAATTATAAAAGTTATGTCAAAAATTGGGAGAAAAGCGCAAAAATATTAAATGTTAAACTTCATTATACCTCCGATAAAGGCGCATATTTCCTAGACCTTAATTAGGGTATTCTCTTACAATTTTATGTATATTTGCTCGTTTCTATTTTAAACTTATATTATGAAAATTATAGTTCCCATGGCGGGTATAGGTTCTCGTTTGAGACCACATACATTAACTATCCCGAAACCCCTAACCCTTATTGCCGGAAAACCAATTGTACAAAGATTGGTTGAAGATATTGTAAAAGTTGTAGATCAAAAAGTAGATGAAATCGCTTTTGTAATCGGACCAAGTTTTCCAAAAGATACCAAAGAAAAATTAATGCAAATTGCTAAAGGTCTTGGTGCTGTTGGAAAAGTCTCTATTCAAGAAGAAGCTCTTGGTACAGCACATGCAATTCAATGTGCAAAAGATTCTTTAAGTGGCCCTTGTGTTGTGGCTTTCGCTGATACATTGTTTAAAGCAAATTTCACTTTAGATAAAAATGCCGATGGTGCTGTTTGGGTAAAGCAAGTTGCCGAACCTAGTGCTTATGGAGTTGTAAAACTAAACGAAGGTTATATTACTGATTTTGTTGAAAAACCGCAAGACTTTGTGTCTGATTTGGCTATAATCGGGATTTACTATTTTAAAGATGGAGGTATTTTAAGAGATGAGATTCAATATCTTTTGGATAATGATATTAGAGAAAAAGGAGAATACCAATTGACAAATGCTTTAGAAAACATGAAACAAAAAGGACTTAAATTTGTTCCTGGTGAAGTTTCTGATTGGATGGATTGCGGTAATAAAGAAATTACGGTTGAAACAAACGGTAAGGTTTTACAATTTTCAAAAGAGGATGGTGAAAATTTAGTTTCTGATAATGTAATACTTAATAATTCTACAATAATTGAGCCTTGTTATATTGGTGAAAATGTAGTTTTAAATAATACTACTGTAGGTCCGAATGTTTCTTTAGGAGAAAATTGTATTGTAGAAAATTCTACAATCAAAAATTCACTTATTCAAACAAATACCATCATTAAAAATGCAAATTTAGATAGTGCTATGATTGGTAATCATGCTTATTTTGATGGTAAATTTACATCGGTAAGTTTGGGGGATTATTCTTATTTAAAATAGTTAAATGCTAAAAATAAAACAGCATATTATTCTTTTTTTAGGATTATTGATTATTCCGTTTTTTGTTGTGGCTCAAGAGGATATTGCCTCTAGCGAAGAATTAATTATCGAACAACGGCAAATTAATTTTGATACTTTCTTTTTTGAAGCTCTTCAACAAAAAGCTATCGGAAATTTTGATAAAGCCATATTCGCTTTAGAAGAATGTAATAATTTGGAGTTAGATAACATGGCTGTTTTATTTGAGTTCTCAAAAAATTACTACGAACAAAATAAATATACTGAAGCTGAATTCTACGCAATGAAAGCTCTTGAGATCGAACCAGATAATTTATATCTATTAGAACACTTAAAGGAAATTAATTTAAAACAAAATGATATTGATGGTGCTGTCAAAGCATTAAACTTTATTATTCTGCAAAAACCTGAATTAGAATCAGAATTGATTTTCATCTATTTAAGAGGAGGTAAAATTGAGGATGCAAAAAGAGTAATTAAAAAATTGGATGATGAAAATAACCTCCCCGAATCTTACAACTCTTTGAAGCAATCATTATTGCAAACAAAAAAAATTCCTCAAAAAAGGATACCTTCTAATAATGAACTTTTACCCAGTAAGTTAGACCAATTAAAAAAATCATATATTACAAAGAGTAATTACGAAACACTTAAACAAATACTAGACAGGGAGTATAAAACAAAGCGATTTTTAGAACTAGAAAAAGATAGTAAGAATGCAATTGAGCTTTACCCTACTCAAGCCTTTGTATATTTAATGCACGGTACTGCATTAAATAATCTTCGAAAAAATCAAGATGCAATCGATACATTAAATCTAGGAATCGAATTTGTAATTGATGATAAGCAACTAGAAGCTAACTTTATGGAACAATTGAGTTTGGCTTACAAAAGTCTCGGTAAAAATAAAACCGCTACATCTTATTATAACAAGATGTTAGAATTAAAAAATAAATAAAAATATGTTTAAAAATATATTTTGGATAATCCTTCTTTTCTCTTTAATTACTTCTTGTAAAAGTAGTAAGGCTGCAAAGAGTAATGTAACAGGAATGTCATCTAAAAATATTATCAAAAAACATTATAACAACTCTTCTGATATTAAAAATTTAAAGGGGAATTTAATTATAAAATATCAAGGTAAAAGTGAAATTCCTAGCTTAAGTGCTTCTTTACGACTTAAAAAGGATAGTGCTATTTGGATTAGTTTTTCGAAACTTGGTTTTCCTATTGGAAAAATATATATAACACCAAAGGGTGTTAAATTTTATGAGAAAATCAATAAATCTTACTTTGATGGTGATTTTTCATTGATTAGTAATTGGATGGGAACCGAGTTTGATTTCCAAAAAATCCAGAATTTATTTCTTGGGGAAACCTTAATTGATCTAAAAACTCAAAAATTTAGTTCAAAAGTAGATCAAAATAGTTATTTGTTAATTCCTAAAAAGAAAAATCCTATTTTTGACATGTTTGTTTGGATTGATCCAATAAATTTTAAAATAAAAAAGGAAGCTTTTAAAAAACATCAGGCAGATGTTCTTTTAACTATTTTATATGAAAATTACACAAAAATAAATTCAGTTTTAATACCAGATAAGTTTTCTATAAATGTTAAGGATAAAGAAAAAAGAACAAATATAGGTATAGATTATAAAAATATAGTGGAGGCTTCAAATTTGACTTTTCCTTTTAAAATTCCTGAAAATTATAAACCAATTAAGCTAAAATAAGATTTGAAATTACAATTTAACAAATATGGTAATAGTTCATTTGGTAAATATTTTTGGTTATTTACTTTAATACTTATTTTAGCTACTTCCTCTTCCGCTTTAGCACAAAGTAGAAAAGAATTAGAAAAACAACGAAAACAATTAAAAAATGAAATAAAAGAAATTAATTCACTTTTATTTCAATCTCAAAAAAAAGAAAAAAATTTACTTTCAGATTTAGGCGACTTAAATAAACGAATTAACGTAAGAACCAAGTTGATTAAAACCATCGATAAAGAGACTCGTGAACTTGGTTTTGAAATTACCGAAAATAAAAAAGAAATTTCAAATTTAGAAGATCATTTAGAAGCTCTAAAAAAAGAATATGCCGAAATGGTTGTTCAATCTTACAAAGGCAAAGCCAAACAAAATAGATTGATGTTTATTTTGTCTTCCGAAAATTTTTTACAAGCTTATAAACGGGTTCAATATATAAACCAATATGCCAGCTATAGAGCGCAACAAGGAGAAGAAATTAAAATTGAAACTATAAAGTTGAAAACTTTAAATGATTTTTTAAAGGAACAAAAACAAGAAAAAGAAATATTAATTGCTGAAAATAAAAAAGAAAAAGACAGCATTAATAATGAGAAGGTCTCTCAAGAAAAACTTATTAAAAAAGTAAAGAAAAAAGAAAGTAGTTATATAACACTTATTAAAAAGAAACAAAAGCAAGAAAGAGTAATTGATGCTAAAGTTGAAAAATTAATTCGAGATGCAATAGCAAAATCTAATAAAAAAGGAAATGTAAAAAGTAGTGGTTTTGCCCTTACACCAGAAGCAAAACTTACAGAAAAAGGATTCATTGCAAATAAAGGTAAACTTCCCGCACCGGTACAAAGAGGTATAGTTGTTAGGCGTTTTGGAAAGCAAAAGCACCCAACCCTTAGCGGTATTACTATTGAAAGTAATGGTTTACAATATGCTACAGAAAAAGGGGCTAGCGCCCGAGTTATATTTGATGGAAAAGTACTGGCAATTCAAGTTTTACCTGGTAAGAGAAAAGCGGTTTTGATACAACATGGTAATTATATTTCTGTTTATAAAAACTTAGATAATGTAACTGTAAATAAAGGTGATATTGTTAAAACTAAACAAAAGTTAGGGAAAATTCATACCGATAAAACTACAGGTAAAACGATTTTAGCTTTTGTGCTTTTTAAGGAAGTAAATCGTCAAAATCCCGAAGAATGGATCTATAAGATCTAAGGATGTGCATTAACCCAAACTTCACCATCTTTAAAAAATTCTTTCTTCCAGATTGGAACTGATTTTTTTAAAGTGTCAATAGCAAATTTACAAGCTTTAAAAGAAGCACCTCGATGTGCTGATGAAACAGCAATTATTACTGGTATATCTCCAATTTGTAAAAGCCCCTCAGCATGATGAATAGCTATTTTTGAAATATCAAATTTTTCTAAAGCTCGTTCTGCAATTTTTTGCAATTCTTTGATAGCCATTGATGTATATGCTGAAAACTCTAGTCGCTTAACTTCTTTTCCTTTAGTGTGATTTCTAACAGTTCCGATAAATGTAGCTATACCACCACAAGCATCATCCTGTACAAAATCAATACACTCTTGCAGGTTTAACTCTTCTGAAATTAATTTTATAGATATATTTTCTCTCATCTGGTTAACCTCCACTTACCGGTGGAATAATAGCAATGATATCATTTTCTTTAATGATATAATCTTCGTTTACATATTCTTCATTTACAGCAAATGCATAACTCTTTATATCGGTTAAACCGGAATAATTTTTAGCAAGAATACTTTGAAAATCGGCAATTGATTGACCTTCATTTAAGTCAAATTCTATATTACTTTTACCAATAACATCTCTGGTTATACCAAAAAATAAAGTTTTAATAGTCACTTTTTAAATTTTTACAAATTTAAGTTTATAAAATTAAAATTCAATATTTAAGATTTGAAATTTGTCAACTTCCTTAATTTATTATTTATTATAATACCATTTCCAATTCTACGTTCTCTTGCATTTTTTTCTTAATAGACGGAATAACATCATCCAATATTCTATCAATCGTCTCGTAAGGTGTATTCGGCATTAAAATTAAATGTGTAGTACCTTTTTCGGTTGCTAACTGCCATTTTTCAATAACATCTTGCTCGGGAGCAGGTAAAACAACTGTAATAGAATTTGTGTTTCTCCAAGCATCAATACCACTTTCTATAAACCTAGATAAAGTATATTCTGCTTTTTTCAAACTATCATCAACACGTTTTTGTAAACCTTCTTTACCAAGAGTTTTAATCGCATACCACCAAACCAACGGACTAAAACCATTTCTTGAACCAGGGATTGTAGTATCATTACTCCCAATATATGCAATAGATTTTGAAATTCTATCAATATTATTTTTCTTGGCAATTACCACTCCTGATGGAATAGGAGAACCCAAAAATTTATGACCACTTATCGAAATACTATCTGCTCCATCAGCAAAATCAAAATTTGGTTTTGGTTTCAAAAAAGGAGCTATCATTCCAGATAAAGCACTATCAGCATGAATGTAATATTCATCAATGGCTAAATCTTCCATAATTTCTTTTATCTTTTTAATATCATCCTTAGCTTCAGTCATGGTTGTACCAATATTAGCAAAAATTATTGGTGGCATATGTCTGTTTCTTGCTATAGTTTCTTTTAGATCATAATAATCAATCTCACCATTGTGCTGCGATTTAATTACCACACGCTGCATATTTAGTATTCTTAAATTTTTATTTACAGAATAATGTGTGCCTTGAGAGAAATATACCATTCCTTTTGGAAATAATTCACGTGCCAAATACAAACCATACATATTTCCTTCAGAGCCACCATTAGTAACATAGCCCCACCAATTATTTTTTGGCGCATTAAGCAAATCAGCCATAAATTCAATAACTTCACGTTCCATTTCTCGTGTATCTACTTTCCATGTAGAAGGCATAAAAGGATCTCCAATATTATTCAAAGGATATTTTAAAAATCTATGCAAAGCATCATAATTAAAATCTTTAGAAACCGGATATCCTAAAAAATTTTCAGAATGATGTTTAATATCTTCAAATAAATTATCTAATTTATGCTGTTCTGCTGTTGTAAGATCTTTTCTCATTTTTATGATATTTTAAAAAGCAAATTTACTATATCATAGCTTATAATAGTGTTTACAACTATTATATTTTGTATAATAAGAAAATAAAACTATTTTAATATCTAATATAAGAATATTATTATATTTTTATACTTACTAAAAATAATTTTTAGAAAAATATTCTATTATGGACATAATTGATAAAAAAATATTATCTGCTTTACAAAAAGATGCACGAATGACAATGAAAGAACTGGCAGCAGAAGTTGGAATTTCAACAACGCCTGTTTATGAGCGTGTTAAGCGATTAGAACGAAATGGAGTTCTTGCTTTTAAGGCAATAATTGATAAGAAAAAACTGGGTTACTCTATGATTGTTTTTTGTCAAGTTTCATTAAATAGTCATGAAATAGATACTTTAAATCAATTTGAAAAACATATCGACTCACTTCCCGAAATAGTAGAGAGTTACCATACCGCAGGTAGTTTTGATTATTTATTAAAAGTTATTGTAAAAGATATGGATCACTATCAGGCTTTTTTGGTAAATAAGCTTTCATCTATAAAAAGTATGACTAATATTCAAAGTGTATTTGTAATGAGTGAAAAGAAATTTTCTTTAGATGTTCCCAAAATCTAACAAATAAAAAATCCTACAAAGCAAACCTTTTAAATAAAAATTTAAAACCTCTTTTAGTTTTTGTATTTTTGTTTAACAATAAATCTTATGAATATAAAATCATATTTTCCTTTTCTAGAATGGCTCCCAAACTACCAAAGAACATGGTTTAAAAATGATCTATTGGCTGGTATAACCATGGGGGTTATGTTAATTCCTCAAGGGATTGCTTATGCAACTATTGCAGGATTACCTCCAATTTATGGATTATATACTGCATTGATTCCACAAATTGTTTATGCATTTTTAGGAACTTCTAGGCAATTGGCAGTTGGTCCTGCAGCTATGGATTCTTTAATTGTAGCTTCGGGAGTAAGTGCTTTAGCAGCTGTTGGGTCAGAACATTTTATAATTCTAGCAATAGCTTTAGCCTTTATGATTGGCTTTTTTCAATTGCTTTTCGGAATTTTTAGACTTGGTTTTTTAGTAAACTTTTTATCTCGTCCTGTAATTAGTGGTTTTACATCTGGTTCGGCTATTATTATTGCTTCCAATCAAATGGGAAATTTATTTGGTATTGATATTCCCAGAAATAATCATATACAATCTTTAGTGAAAGATATTTTATCAGAGATTAGTAATATTCATCCTCTTACATTTATAATTGGTATCGGTGCAATTATTATTCTGTTTCTTTTAAAATCTTATGGAAAACGTATTCCCGCTTCTTTAGTCATCGTAATTTTAGGGATAGCAATAGTTTATATTTTTCGCTTAAAAGATTCTGGACTTGCAATTATTGGAGATATTCCTCAGGGTTTACCTGAATTTAAAATTCCAACAATAAATAAAGAAGTAATTAGCGAGTTAAGCTCATTATCTCTTACTTTAGCCTTGATTGGTTTTATGGAAGCTATTTCAATTGCAAAATCAATGGAAGCCAAACATAATGACTATAAAGTAAGACCAAATCAAGAATTAATTGCACTTGGATTTGGAAATATGATTGGTTCTTTTTTCCAATCATATACAGCAACTGCTGGTTTTGCCAGAACTGCAGTAAATGACCAATCGGGAGCAAAAACACCGCTATCATCTGTCTTTGCCGCTATAGTTGTAGGAATAACTTTGTTGTTTTTAACACCATTATTTTACTATTTACCAAAAGCCGTTCTAGCTGCAATAATAATTGTTGCTGCCTATGGATTATTGGATTTTATCATGCCAAAAAAATTAATAGTCTATAATATTAGAGATCTAATTATTCTAATTATCACCTTTTTAATGACAATCTTTTTTGGAATTAAAGAAGGTGTTCTTACCGGAATTATTCTTTCTTTAGTTATGTTGATCTATAAATCTACCAAACCCAATATAGCTATTTTGGGAAATGTTCCAGGAACTCACTTTTATCGAAATAAGAATCGTTTTAAAAACGTAATAACCAAAGATGAAATCTTAATTGTTCGGTTTGATGCACAATTACACTTTGCAAATACTACCTATTTTAAAGATAAAATCCAGGAGTTAGTTATAGAAAAAGGAGAAAAATTAAAACTCCTAATTCTTGATGGGGAAAGTATCAATTCTTTAGATAGTAGTGCAATATATGCCATAGGAGAAATTCATGATAAAATTACCAAACAAGGAATAAGTATTGCTTTTACAGGATTAAAAGGACCAGTAAGAGATACGCTCGCAAAATCTGGTTTAATGAAAAAAATTAGATTTGATCATTGTTTTATGAGTATCCAAGAAGCCGTAGACTGTTATGATAGTATGTGTTTAGAAGAAGCCAAAAGCTATACATTTCAAGAATATACCAAACAAATAAACAGATAGTTCATTTAGATAAAAATGCTTTTGAAAATTAAAATTACAAACTATCTCTGACAAAAAATTAAAAATGAAAGTAGAACAATTATTTACCAGTTGCCTTGCTGAAATGACATATTATATTGAGTCAAATGGTGAAGCAGCAGTTATTGATCCTCTTAGAGAAACAGAACCTTATATAAGAATGGCTGAAGCTGATAAGGCAGAAATCAAATATGTATTTTTAACTCATTTTCATGCAGATTTTGTTTCCGGTCAATATGATTTGGCACAAAAAACAGGAGCTACTATTATTTTTGGACCGAATGCCAAAGCCGATTATGATATTTATGTAGGAAAAGATGGAGAAGAATTTCAGCTAGGAGATATAACGTTAAAAATACTACATACTCCTGGTCATACTATGGAATCCATTTCAATTCTAACGATAAATAAAAATGGTGAAAAACCTTATATTTTTACAGGAGATTGTTTATTTATAGGAGACGTTGGTCGTCCAGATCTTGCTGTAAAAACAGATTTAAGTCAAAAAGATCTTGCCGGTTACTTATACGATTCTTTACGGAATAAAATTATGCCTTTACCAGATGATATTATAGTGTATCCTAATCACGGAGCTGGTTCTGCATGTGGTAAAAATATAAGTTCAGAAACTTTTGACACTCTTGGCAATCAAAAGAAGATCAACTATGCTCTTCGCTCAAATATGAACAAAGAAGAATTTATTGATGAGGTACTTACAGGGTTAATAACACCTCCTCAATATTTTCCAAATAATGTAAAAATGAATCAAACCATCAGTACAAGTATTGATGAGATTATTCATAAAGGATCTACTCCAATAGATGCAGCTACTTTTAAAGAAATGAGCGAACAAAATGACATTTTGGTAGTAGATACTCGCTCAAAAGAATCATACACTTTAGAAGGTACAGTTCCTGGCGCTTGGTACATTGGTTTGGATGGTAATTTTGCTCCTTGGGTGGGTGCTTTGATCAAAGATATTAATCAAAAAATCATTGTTATAGCTGAAGATGAAACTCGAGTTAATGAAATAGCAATTCGTTTTTCAAGAGTTGGTTATGACAACACTTTGGGTTATCTGTTTGGCGGACTTAAAAACTGGATTGAATCTGGGTTTGAAGTCGACAAAATTGGCTCAATGTCAGCTTTTAAATTTGCTAAAAGGTTAAAAAATGGATCAATGGAAAAAACTATGGATGTTAGAAAAGAATCGGAATTTGTTTCTCAACACATAATTGGTGTAGAGAATTTTCCTTTAGACTTTATACATAATAACCTTAGTGAAATTCATCCTAAAAAAGAATACTTTCTGTACTGTTTAACGGGTTATCGCTCATTAATTGCTGCCTCTATTTTCCAGGCAAATGGTATTAAAAAAGTTACAAATGTTAAAGGAGGTTATGATGATTTAATCGAAACAGATCTCCCAGTATCAGATTATGTTTGCCCAACATCTTTATTGTAAAAAAATTTATGTTTAAAGATGGTTTAAATATTCTCTTTTTATTTAGATTTGTAATTGACTAATTTTAATTTTTTGCTGATAATGAAACTCATTAAAATCAATTTTGCTATTTTCTTTTTATTAGTATTTACGTTAGTAAGTTGCACTCAGGAAACAAAAGTTAAAAATAATTCTATTAAATCAGTCAAAAATGAAAGTGTTATCAATTTAATTTCACCACAAGAATTTAATAAAACACTAGATAATATCACTCCAATTGATATTCGAACGCCACAAGAATTTGCCGAAGGACATTTAAAAAATGCAGTTAATATTAATTTTTATGATCCTAATTTTATTAAAAAAATGAATAACTTTGACAAAACTAAAAAGCTCTATATTTATTGTCGAACTGGTAATAGAACCGGTAGTGCCTCAAGAAAATTAAAAAAAATGGGCTTTATAAAAATTTATGATCTTCAAGGGGGAATTCTCAATTGGAGAAAAAATAACATGGAAGTAATCAAATAATCCTTATAAATTATGAAATATTTAATATCAATTTTTATTTTAACAACTCTTATAATTAGTTGTTCAAAATCATTATCAAAAAAAGAAGTAGAACAATATACCATTCAAGGTAAAGAAATTGCACAAACTACTGCCAAAAAACTTGGAGGTGTTATGGCTGAAAAAATGAAAGATGGTGGTGTAAAAGATGCCGTTCCATTTTGCAATGCTGAAGCACTTTCAATAACCAAAGAAATGGCTAATAATTTTGATGTAACCATTAAAAGATCATCTCATAGGTTGAGAAATGATGAAAATAAACCTAATGATGAAGAAAATATGGTAATCAATAATTATA
>DAOUQH010000076.1 GCA_030625645.1 Flavobacteriia bacterium
AGAAGCCGCTTTGCAAGTCGTGATTTTGCCGATATTGTTAGTACCGAATTACTCAAAAATATCAGAAATAATTATAAAAACGATTGGACCTCTAGAGAAATGTGGGATAAGAAATATTCAGAAGTAACTTATACGAATATACCTTCAATTTTAATAGAATTACTTTCTCATCAAAATTTTGGAGATATGAAATACGGACTTAATCCTAATTTTAAATTTGATGTAAGCAGGTCGATCTACAAAGGAATTCTTAAATTTTTAGCATATTCAAACAAAAGAGATTTTGTAGTTACTCCACTTGCAGTTAATAGTTTTTCAGTAAATTATCAAAATAATAAGTTTATTTTAAATTGGGAAAAAACCGTAGATCAATATGATAAAACTGCTATACCTAATGCTTACATGGTTTATACAAAAATTGATGAAGGTGGTTTTGATAATGGTGTTTTAGTAAAAGAAAATAAATATGTTTTTGATGGTATTGAAAAAGGTAAAATCTACTCTTTTAAAGTAAGAGCTGTCAATAAAGGAGGTGTAAGTTTTGATTCAGAAACTCTTTCGGCAAGTATATATAATTTTCAAGATAACCCTATTCTTATTATAAATGGATTTGATAAACTTTCAGGTCCCGAATTTTTTGACACAGACAGTCTAGGGGGTTTTACAAACTGGCATAAATCGGCTATTGCCGATGGAGTGGAGTATTCGTTTACTGGATCACAGTATAATTTTAATAAAAATGAACCTTGGGTGACCGACCCTTTAACCGGTCATGGAGCAAGTTATTCAGATTATGAAGGAATAAAAGTGGCTGGCAATACTTTTGATTATCCGTATAAACACGGTAAGAATTATGCAAATTTAAAACTATCTTTTGTTTCGACAAGTGCAAAGTCTTTTGAAGATAATCCTGATAGATATATTTCGTATGATAAACTCGATTTAATTTATGGAAAACAGAGTATTTATAAACCTTTTACAAATTCAAAAGACTATAGTTTATTTAATCTATCAATGCGAGATGCTCTTGATAAATGGCTAAGTGAAGGAAAATCAATGTTAGTGTCTGGAGCTTTTGTTGCAAAGGATGTGTTTTTGGATAATGCCAAAGATACTTTACGAGGCAACTGGGTTAAAGATAAGTTACAATATTCAATTTATTCTGATAAGGCATGTCAAACTGGAGAAATTACAGGTAAAAATCAGCTGTTTATTTCCAAAAAGCCATCTGAAGAAATCTACGAGTTAAGATCAGTTGATGCTTTAAAACCTGAAAATGGAGCGAAAGTGATTTACAGATATAAAGAAAATGATTTTCCGGCAGCGATAATTGCAAATAAAAATGGATATAGAATTCTAAGTTTCGGATTCCCAGTGGAATCTGTAAAAGAAAATAAGGATGCCTTTTTTAAAGAAATTGCACAACGATTAAAATGGATAAATTGATTGGTTTATATGTATTTAGCTCACTTGCTGGGTGACTATTCACGAGGTGACTCAAGTCACCCCGTGAATAACATAAAGTAATTAAATTCATCTGATAAGTGTTATTGCCAAGTCAAACTATAATTTATCTAATTCGGTTAAACCATCTTTTATTATTTGGATTAACTCTTCATTATTAGCACTTGGATTATTCTGTTTTAACATAATTGCAGTTTGTAAAACATTTTTAGCAGCTTGATCTGCACCATATTTTTTGTAACGTTTACCAATACTAACAAAATTATCAGTCATTTTTCTAATTGCTTCTTCGTTATCACTTTCAACTACCCATTTGAATCCTTCATTATAAGTATTTCTAGTATTATCATCATCACTTAAAAACATACCATCAACAAGATTATCAGATACAAAAACCAGTTGATCTTTTGATTTATTTCTAATATAAATAGGAATTAACGCACTTTTCATGTGCTCTTTTGTTGCTTCATCTGTAATAGAATTAACCATTGTTAAAGCGGCATTTTTATCGATAGAATATATAGCATTTAAAGCACTTCCTTTAACAGCAAATGATTTGCTTTGAAAAGCATTTTTATAAAGAGTTGCATATCCTGGGTTTTCCATAATATTTAACTTTTCAATAGCAGCTGCTTGTACCAATGTCTTGGAATCATTTCTTGCTAAGGTTTCTATAGTTTTAATAGATTCTTTAGCATTTGATTTTGAGATGTCAATTTTTTGAATTGCTAATATTCTTAAACCATAATATTTATCGTTTAAAGCTTTTGATAAAGTATTAAAAGCTTCATCATTACTTTGATTTTCAGCTAATTTCACAATAGATTCACGTCGATCTTCATATTTTGGTGCATAATTATATTGATGAATATAGTTTTCAAGAGTTTTATTATCCTTAAAATCGGCGAGTAAAGTTCTATTAGCACCAACATTAACTAATTTTGGTTTAGAGTTGGCTTTAAATGAAAACGATTTATTTTTTTCATCTATCCAAACATCATACCTTTTTGCTTTAGCTCCTTCATAAACATCTATAGCTAATGGAAATTCAAATACTTTATTTTGGGTTTGTTTAATATTTATTGCAACTATTTTAGCATTTTCACTGTAATCATAAGTAATATCTAATTTAGGATGACCACTTCCGAAATACCACTGATTGAAGAACCAATTTAGATCTTTACCGGTAACTTCTTCTAAAGCCAATCTTAAATGATGCGCTTCGGCAGCACCATATTCATTATCTTTTAAGTATAATTCTAATCCTTTTCTAAATGCATCATCTCCTACATAAGCCCTTAACATATGCAAAATTGCACCTCCTTTATTATAAGAAACTGCATCAAACATGTCTTCTCTTGAATTATAATGAAAACGAACTAAATCTTTTAACTCATTTTCTCCAGTAAGGTAACCTTGAACTTCGGTATGTCTGTGTGCATCAGCTCTATCACTACCATATTTGTTTTCAAACCAAAGATATTCACTGTAATTTGCAAAGGATTCATTTACGGTTAAATTACTCCAGCTTTCTGTAGTAACCAAATCGCCAAACCAGTGGTGAAAAAGCTCGTGTGCAATTACACTTTCCCAGGTATTTTCATCAATTAACTGACCCGAAACCTGATAAGCCATTTCTCCGTGTAAAACGGAAGTTGTATTTTCCATAGCTCCGCTTACATAATCTCTTCCAATCATTTGCGCATATTTATCCCATACATAACTAACTCCAGTATAATCAGAGAAAAAGGAGATCATTTCAGGTGTTAAACCAAATATTTCTTTAGCATAAGGTTCATATTCTTTTTCAACATAATAATCAACATCAATATCTTTCCATTTATCTTTTACAATAGAAAATTCACCAATTCCCATAAAAAATAAATAAGGAGCATGTTTTTGATCCATTTTCCAATAATCTGTACGTGAACCATCGTTATTATTGGTTTTATTTTTTAGAATTCCATTAGAAAGAGTTACAAATTTATCTGGTACTGTAATAAAAATTTCTTGTGTAGATTTTTGATTAGGTGAATCGATTGTAGGAAACCAGCAACTACTAGATTCTGTTTCACCTTGTGTCCATATTTGTGTTGGCTTTTCAGGATCAGTTTCATCAGGATCAATAAAATATAATCCTTTTGCATCAGTAATTGCAGCACTTCCCTCTTGTTTTACTTCTTCAGGACGAGCTGTATATTTAATATAAATAGTGTATTTATCACCTTTTGTGTAAAGATTAGCTAGTTTAATCGTGAGTTTATTATCCTTATACTCATATTTAAGATCTTTTCCACCTCTTGAAACTTTATGAATAAGCATCGCTTTTGCATCTAAAGTAAGCTCTTGAACCTTATAAAAATGAGGTTCTAAGGTTAGCCATGCTTCCCCATTTAATTGTCTTTTTGCAAAATCAAAATTAACTTTTAATTTGGTGTGAACCAAATCATTAACCATCTCACTAGTCGATTGGTAGCTTGTATTTATTTTTGAATCTTCTTGTGCATTAACAAAAGATAAAGTGAAAGTTATTAATAGGAATAAAATTTTTGATTTCATATTTTTTTATTTTTAAATATATATAATACAGGCAAATATAAAGTTTTAGAGCTTTAGGGAATCGTTAAAGTTTGGTTAAAAAAAGAATGAATTATCTTCTAAAGAATATAGATATATTTCAAAAAATAAAGAGTTTTACAAAGAATTTAAAATTCTCTATAAAACTCTTTAAAAATATTATAAAAAACGAGTTTAATATATCGATCCAAATAAGCTTTTTAATTGTGAAAAAGCAGGATTATCTTTATCGACTTTGTCGATATTTTTGATAAGTTTTATAATTTTTTCTGGTTTCATATTATCTCCAATAACTCTGGCAATAGCAAAGCCTTTTTCATTATCTGAAGCGAAAACAATAATTTCATCTATCTCCTCATCAGTACCTAAATATTTTATGATGATATTTGCATTTTCATGCTTTACCCTCATCAATTCTTGATATTTTTTATTTTTTAGTATAAATTTAACTTTCTCTTTTTCAAGAGTGTAAACATCATTATTACTATCACTTTTTTCAAAAGCCAATAGATTAAATTTCTTAAGAGATGACATAGCTTCTTTGGATTCTTTGCTTGCATCTTCATTTAATTCAATGATACTTGCCGGAATATCAAAAGAAATAAATTCATTAGTTTGTTGTTTTTCTATATAATACTCTTGCAAACTTTGTTCTTTATTACAAGAAGTAAAGCTTATTCCTAGTATTAGAGCGAATGCTAAGATTGATTTTTTCATATTTATTATTTTTTTGCTTTTTCTAAATGTTCACCTCCAGGTATATTCATAGAGTTTGTCAATTTTGAAATCTGATTTAAATCAATATCACCTTTTAATAAGATAATAACTGTTTCATTAGAGCCGCTATCATCCTTATCTTTAACAAACATAAAAAGTTCTTTTACAAAATCTTCATTTTTACCTTGTCTAACATATATTTTTACATTTGCATCTTCATCTTTTATACGCATTAGCTCTTCTAAATTGGCGTTTTTTAAATATTTTTCTACTTCAATATCCATTTTACTTGCCACACTTGCATTTTCTGTAGCAAAAACCTTTAAAGTTTCAATATTCTTGATAAGATCAAGATATTCTTCATCAGACTCTGAACCTATTTTACTCATTAAAGAGAAGGCTTTTTGATTTACAATTACAGATGTAACCCCATCAATATCTTCAAATTTATCAAATTGTGTTTGTGCCTTTGTTAAAAAAGGGCTTGCCATCAAGGCAAATACGATTATTAGTTTACTTATTTTTTTCATGATTATCAATTTATTATTTATTAAATATTCTATTTTGTGTTGTTTCAAATGTTTCTAATTGTGCAATTGCATTATTACCTTTATTTAAACTGAATGCTATTAGATCTAAAGCTTTTTGGGTTTGTTCAAAAGCTAATCTGGCATCTTTTTTTTCTCGTTCATTTTTTTGATAAAATGTAAAAATACTGATGGTAAAAATTAGCATTGCAGCTATAGATAACCATCGTGATCTATAATTATTTTTAGGTAAAGTAACAGTTTCATTACTGTTATCTAAATTACTGTTTGTAAAATAGTTAAATAAAGATTTATATTTTTCTAAATAAATAGGAACATCTTCTTTAGAAAAAAATTCTTTTAAGAGATTTTCCTCTTGCAGATTGGTTTCTGCTGCAAAATATTTTTCTAATAATTCTTCAATTTTATACAATTCCATAATTCTGTTTTTTAATAAATTGTTCTCGAATTGTTTTTCTAGCTCTGGATAATGTTACCCGTATTGCTGTTGGTTCCATTTCCATAATTTTTTCAATTTCTTTGAATTCGTAATTTTCAATATCTCTTAACTGAATAATAATCTTTTGTTTTTCAGGTAAATTATTTATCATCTCCTTAATGATATTGGTACTATCCTTAATTTCTATTTCTTTTTGTAAAGAATTATTTCCGTCCGTATAATTACTGTGAACCAAAGATAAATTACTTGCTCTTTTTGATTTTAGCTGATCCAAACAATAATTTTTTGTCATGGTCATCGCAAATGCTTCTACATTTCTATAGCCTTCAATTTTCGATTTATTTTTCCATAATTTTAAATAAAGTTCCTGCGTAGCATCTTCGGCTTCATCGCTAGATACCAATAATCGTTTTGCAAGTCGGTACACTTTATCTTTAAATGGTAAAACTTTATCTAAAAACTCCGTTTGGTTCATTTTTCTTTTGCGTACAATTAATTAATGCAATAATGAATTATCAATAATTATCTTAATTCACCCTTTAGACGAGCAGAATATTATTTTGTTACACGATAAATGTAAGATTTTTTTTAAATTGCAGACCAATTAAAAAAAATTAAAGATGTTAAAGAAAGAACTATTTATATTATTCACAGTAATTTTTAGTCTTACTCTTTTTATCTCATGTAGTGATGATGATATTGAAGAAGAACCAACGGAATCCGTAACACTAAATAATAGTATCAATAATTTTACCTGGAAAGGTATGAATTCCTGGTATAATTGGAAATCAGATGTAAGTAATTTATCTGATGCTAACGATGATGATAGGGATGAATATTATACTTATTTAAACAAATTTACTGAGCCAGAAGATTTATTTTACAGTATATGTTATAAGCATACAAACATTGTAGGAAAAGATAATGCTGTCGATAGGTTTTCTTGGTTTATAGAAGATTATGTTGAACAAAATCAACAATTTCAAGGTATTTCAAAGTCATTTGGATTTAGATTACAAGCAGTTCAAATAAATAGTGCTGGAGATATTATTTTTTATGTAAGATATGTTGCCCCAGATTCTCCTGCGAGTGATGCAGGTATTAAAAGAGGAGATATAATAAATGCAATAGATGGTGTTGTATTAAATACAAGTAATTATAGTAATGCAGTTCAAAATCTATATAATGAAACAGTTACATTATCTTTTGTAGATGAAAATGGTGGAGTTTTAACACCTATTGAAGATAAAACAATAACGGCAATCGTATTATCTGAAGATCCAGTTTATTTAAAAAAGATTTTTAATAATATTGATGGTAAAAAAGTTGGCTATTTGGTTTATAACGGGTTTAGATCTTCGTATAATGATGAATTAAATGCTGCATTTTCATTTTTTCAAGCAGAAGGAATTAATGAATTGGTTTTAGATTTAAGGCTTAACGGAGGTGGTTCAGTTCTAACTTCGGCGTATTTAGCAAGTATGATCTATGCCAATGCAGAAACTGGAAAGTTTGCCGAATTAAAGTTTAATTCTTCTCATAGCAGAGAGAATGGAGCATACAATTTTCAAAATGTTTTAAATGTTTATGATACTGAAGGAAATGATATTGGTGATGAAAACATCAATAGATTAAATACCTTAAGCCAATTATATGTTTTAACTTCAGGGAGTACTGCTTCGGCAAGTGAAATGATTATTAATGGATTAAGACCTTATATTCCTGTTAAAGTAATAGGAACAACTACTTATGGTAAAAACGTTGGTTCAATTACATTATACGATTCGCCTTCTTCAGATTATACAAACCAATTAACTGCAAATACCACTCATAAAAATGCTATGCAACCAATTGTATTTCAAATATATAATAAGAATAATGAAAGTGATTATACACAAGGGTTTGCTCCAAATATTGAAGTTGTAGAATATGAATATTGGAATAATATTTTACCTTTTGGTGATGAAAATGAAGTTGTGTTAAAAGCTGCTCTTAATGATATTAGAGGTATTTCTGGTAAAAGTTCAAGATCATTCAAATATGAAAATATGAAGATGTTTGATGTAATACAGCTTGAAAAAAGATTTGAAAAAGAAATGTATATCAATAAAGAGTTTTTTAAAAATAATTAATGCGTATAGACAAATATCTTTGGTGTACCCGATATTTTAAAACACGAACTATAGCAACCGAAGCTTGTAAAAAAGGTCATATTAAAATTAATGATGTTAAAGCTAAACCTTCGAAAGATGTTTTTGGAGGTGAAAAAGTTACAATTCGTAAAAATCAGATAAATTATCAAATATTGGTGTTGGATACTCCTAAAAATAGGGTAGGAGCAAAAATTGTCGATATTTACAGAAAAGATATTACACCACAAGAAGCATTTGAAAATCAGGATCTACTAAAATATTCAAAAGATTATTATCGCAAAAAAGGAACAGGTAGGCCAACCAAAAAGGATAGAAGAGATATTGAAGGGTATAAGGAAGAAAGTGTAGATGAATAAAACCTCACAATCTTACTGGGAAAACTGTTATAAAACCAATAATATTGGCTGGGATATCGGTTATGTTGCTACTCCAATAAAGGTATATTTTGAGCAAGTAATAGATAAGGATCTAAAGATATTAATTCCAGGTGCTGGTAATGGTTACGAAGCAGAGTTTCTTTTTAATACCGGATTTAATAATATCACCGTAATTGATATAGCAAAACAACCACTTGATAATATAAAAAAGAGAATTCCAAATTTTCCTGAAGAGAATTTGATACAGACCAATTTTTTTAATTATCACAATCAGTTTGATATAATTGTTGAGCAAACTTTTTACTGTGCTATACCTCCTACACAGCGAAATGAATATATTATAAAAACACATAGTTTATTAAAAGAAGGAGGTAAGCTGGTTGGTTTGCTCTTTGATTTCCCTTTAAATGAAGAAGGTCCGCCTTATGGTGGCTCAAAAGAGGAATATATTTTAGGATTTTCAAAATATTTTCATATCCATACTTTAGAAACAAGTTTTAATTCGATCAAACCTAGATTAGGAAGAGAACTTTTTATTATATTTGAAAAGAAAAATATCAAGTAATTAATGTTATCATATATAACTCAGGGCTTCACTTGGAGTGAAACCCTGAGTATAATCATCAGATAATCATCAGATGGCTAATAAGCACAGCGGAGAGAGTCATCAGATGAATCTTTAAATTTTTCAAATATTTATAAAAATGTCGAAATCAATCATACTTAATAACGAAGAAATTACTTTTAAAATCAGAAGAATTGCATTTCAGATATACGAAGCAAATATTGAAGAAAAAGAGATCGTAATAGCTGGAATTAGTACAAACGGCTATACTTTTGCAAAAGAATTGGTTACAGTTTTAAGAGATATCTCAGGTATAAAAATTTTACTTTGTGAAGTAAAAATCAATAAAAAAATGCCTTTAGATGGAGTTATAACTTCAATGAAATCAGATGAATATGCAAATAAACCTTTGGTTTTGGTAGATGATGTTTTAAATTCGGGATCTACATTAATGTATGCAGTAAGACACTTTTTAGATGTTCCTTTAAAGCAGTTTAATACAGCGGTATTGGTAGATAGAAATCATAAGAAATATCCTGTAAAGGTTGATTTTAAAGGGATTTCACTTTCTACTTCACTCCATGATATTATTACGGTAGAGTTTGATAAAGATGGTGCTAAAGCTTATTTGGATTAAGGGTTGTTTGTATTTGCTTTACCCTAGCCCTAAAGGGAGGCAAAGAGTTGGTTTATCTTCAAATTAATCATTTTCAAATCTTCAAATTAATTAAGTAGCCTTACAATTTCAGTAGTAATTTCTTGAGGAGTTTTACTATCTATGTTAATAATATGATTTGCTTTTTCATAATAGGGCTTCCTTTCAAATAGATGTTTGGCAATAAACTCTTTTAATTTATCATCGGATAAACCAGAAATTAAAGGTCTTTGTGCTTTTTCATAGACTAATCTATCATATAGCATTTGTAATGATCCGTTAAGAAAAAAAGAAACAGATTTATTATTAATAATTTCAATATTATTGGCATAACAAGGTGTCCCTCCACCCAAAGCTAAAATTATATTTTCTTTATTTTCCAATAACTCTTTTAAGTAGAAATTTTCTTTGGTTCTAAAATATATTTCTCCTTTATCCTTAAAAATATCCGGGATATTCTTATTCTCTCTTTCTGAGATATAATCATCCAAATCAATAGACCTAAGATTTAAAGCTTGGGAAAGATTTTTTGAAATGGTCGATTTGCCACAACCCATATATCCTAATAGAATAATACTCATATATAAAATTTTTGTAAAGATAGTTTATTGGAAAATTATAAGGAAGAAGTAATGATAAAAGTAAATACAAACACTATTTTCATAATGGGATTTTTGGTAGGCATTATTGGATTGTTTCTCCGCCTTCTTAAGATATTCTTAGTAAGGTAGATGAGATTGCCGCGCCACGGCTCCTCTTTCCTTTGAAGGAACCCCTTATGATGGACATACCCTAGAAGAGTATCTATTGCAAACAGAATATTTAACAAACAAAAGGCCAAAAGCAGGCATATTAG
>DAOUQH010000040.1 GCA_030625645.1 Flavobacteriia bacterium
TTGGCTGTACTCCAATATTTAGAATCTACCTTATAAGGTGTCCTTAAAATTGCACTTAAAGAATCTGTTCTGAATCTTAAATATACTGAAGTGTTTTTGCTTTTACTTCTTATTTTGAAACTTAATGATGCCATAGTGATACAAATGTAATACATTGTAACCTAATATGTATCCTAAATTATTAATTTGTTTTAACCTTATTTATTATTAATTAACCGTAGGTACTGTAAAATAAGAAAAACATTATTTACTTAAATTAGCATTTATTCAGGGTTAGTGTCCTTGTGGGACAACAATAAAGAAAAGGGGAAAACCTCAACTGTCTTATTATTAAGTGGTTGAGGTTTTATTATTTATTGTAGACATATTATTGTTTGTTCACAATAAAGTAAAACTAGTTTATCATTTTTTATAGTTGTTAGAACTTTTCCTTTTAGATCCGCCATAAAATTTCTTTTTACCAGTTTTTCGTTTAGAGTTTTTTGTTTGTGATCTATTAGTGTTTGCCTGGGTTGGAGTGGATGTATCTGGCTCAAAACCTTTAACAATTTCAGTATCTAGGCTCTGATCTAACAATTTCTCAATATCTTTTAAATAATTTTTTTCTTCTGTTGAGACTAAGGAAATAGCTTCTCCACTAGCACCAGCTCTTCCTGTTCTGCCAATTCTATGCACATAATCTTCAGG
This sequence comes from Flavobacteriia bacterium, assembly GCA_030625645.1. Taxonomy (GTDB): domain Bacteria; phylum Bacteroidota; class Bacteroidia; order Flavobacteriales; family Flavobacteriaceae; genus Namhaeicola. The sequence goes on from DAOUQH010000040.1 coordinate 688, forward strand.
AACATTCGGTAATTCAAAATTAACAACATGAGGTAATAAAGGGATGTCCAATCCACGAGCTGCAATATCGGTTGCTACTAAGACTCTAACTTCTCCTTTTTTAAATCCTGCAAGTGCTTTGGTTCTGGCAGTCTGACTTTTATTACCATGAATTGCAGCAGCTGTTATTCCACTACCAATCATTTTTTTACAAAGTTTGTTAGCACCATGTTTGGTTCTGGTAAAAACCAAAACTTGCTCCCAATTCCCTTCGTTTATTAAATGAATAACTAAAGCTGTTTTTTTATTTTTATCTACACGATATGCTTTTTGATTTACTTTTTCTGCTGTGAGATATTCAGGTGTTGCCTCAACCAAAACAGGATGATGTAAAAAACTACCTGCAAGATTTTTTATCTCTTTTGAAAATGTAGCCGAAAACAATAAATTTTGTCTTTTTACAGGCATTAAGGCAAGAATTTTTTTAATATCTCTTAAGAATCCCATATCGAGCATGCGATCAGCTTCATCTAAAACTAAAATTTCAATTCTAGCCAGAGAAAGTGCTTTTTGATTTTGTAAGTCGAGTAACCTGCCTGGAGTTGCAACCAATATATCTACACCATTTCTTAAAGTTGCAATTTGAGGTTTTGCTTTTACACCGCCAAATACCACGGCCGATCTAATATCTAGAAATTCACTATACTCCCTAATATTAGTATAAACTTGTGCAGCTAATTCTCTTGTTGGTGTTAAAATTAGAGCTCGTATAGGTCTTCTTTTCCATTTGCTTTGTTGGCTAAGGATTTGCAACATAGGTAGAGTGAATCCAGCAGTTTTTCCAGTTCCTGTTTGTGCCGAAGCTAAAACATCTTTTCCTTCTAGAATTAAAGGAATTGCTTTTTCTTGAATAGTGGAAGGCTCTGTGTATCCTTTTTTTCTTACTGCTTTTACTAAAGCATCAGATAATCCTAAAGATTTAAATGTCATATATAATATTTTTACAAATTTAGCTTAAATATTTTTTAAGCTATTTTCAAAAGGTACTCTGTTTAATATGCTTCGTCCTAAGGTAATTTCATCGGCATATTCGATTTCATCACCTACAGAAATTCCTCGAGCAATTGTCGATAATTTCACATCGTAATCCTGTAATTGTCTATAAATATAAAAGTTGGTGGTATCTCCTTCCATGGTTGAACTCAGAGCAAAAATAATTTCTGATACTTCTCCTTTTTTTACTTTGTCAACTAAGCTTCCAATAGTGAGATTATGCGGACCAATACCTTCAATAGGAGAGATTTTTCCACCTAAAACATGATATAAACCTTTGAATTGTGCAGTATTTTCAATAGCCATTACATCTCTAATATCTTCTACTACACAAATAATTTCTGGACTTCTTCTCGGACTTGAACAAATTTCACAAAGTTCAACATCTGAGATATTATGACAATTTTTACAGGTTTTAATATCATTTCTAAAAGCCTGTAGAGCATTTGCTAAATATGTAGTTTGATCTTTTGGTTGTTTTAGTAAATGTAATACCAAACGCAATGCAGTACGTTTACCGATTCCGGGTAATTGTGATACTTCATTTACAGCATTTTCCAAAAGTTTTGAAGAGAATTCCATGCTGCAAATATAGATTTTTTTTAGGTCTTAAAGACGAAGATTATAACGTCTAAATACAAATATGGAAGTATTTAAAACAAATGATCTTTGGCTACTAATTTTCTGATTTTAGACTTTAATAAAAATCTTCTTTTTATATAAAAATAGCGCTACTAAATAATAGAAAAATATTACAAAAACGGCATAGATCAATGAGCTAAGTTCGGGGATAGGTATAATTGAAGATAAAAATTCATACAAATTTCCATGAATAGATTTTCCATTTGAAAGTTTTATCATACCAAATAATCTGGCAACAACACCCGACATAAAGAAAACGGTAATTGCATTTGATCCGAAAATAATTGCTGGTTTTCCCCAATCATTATGATCTAAAATATCAGCAACATAATAAATGGCAGCATAAATCAAACTTGCCCAACCTCCTGTTACTAATACATAACTACTGGTCCATAATGCTTTATTGATTGGAAAAAATGTATCCCAGGCATAACCAATTATTAAAGCAACAATTCCGATAATGATAAAAAGTTTTAATTTATCTAGTTCAGATTTACTTTTATCTAATAATATTTTTCCTAGAAACATACCAAATATCGTAGTCGCAATTGCCGGAATAGTACTTAAAAGTCCTTCGGGATCATATATTTTCCACATATGATTTAAAGTCAATATTTTTTGATCTATAATTGTCGCCCAGTTGTTTTCTGCAATAAGTAATGGCGCTTCTCCATTTATTGGAATTTGTGTCATTATAAGCCAATAACCAACTAAAATCAAGATAAAAACACTAAAAATTGCTTTCCAGTTTAAATGCAAAAACATAATTGATGCAATAAAAAATACAATACCAATTCGTTGTAAAACTCCAGGTAATCTTAAAGTAGAAAGATCTTTAAAAAATGGAGGTGTTATTAAAAAGCCAGCCAAGATTAAGCCTAAGGCAATTAATTTAACAGTTCGAGAAATTATTTTCTTATATACATCGATACCAATTCCTGCTTCTTTCTTTTTTGTATAGGCAAATGTTATTGACATTCCTACGATAAATAAAAAGAAAGGAAAAATCAGGTCGGTTGGTGTTAATCCATGCCATTTAGCATGTTTAAATGGTGGGTAAATTGCGCCCCAGGTTCCGGGATTGTTAACCAAAATCATTGCTGCTATGGTTGCTCCTCTAAAAATATCAACTGATAATATTCGTTTGGATGTATTCATTTATAGTAATTTACTATCAAATATATTATTTTTACACTTGCTTTAATAAATTTTATTATTTATTTGTAAAATAAATTAACATTTATGTCGCCACTTTTATTAGCTTCAATTATTGGTATTTATTTTTTCCTGTTAATAGGTATATCCTATATTACAGGAAAAGATGATAGTAATAATGTTTTTTTTAAGGCAAATAGAAAATCACCTTGGTATGTAGTGGCTTTTGGTATGATTGGAGCTTCCCTTTCGGGAGTTACTTTTATTTCCGTTCCCGGATGGGTGCAGAGTACACAATTTAGCTATATGCAAATTGTACTTGGGTATTTTTTGGGTTATTTGGTAATTTCTCTAGTTCTGATACCTTTATATTATCGTTTAAATATCACTTCAATCTACGAGTATTTAAAACAACGTTTTGGAACAACAAGTCATAAAACAGGAGCTCTTTTCTTTTTGATTTCCAGAATTTTAATTGCATCATTTAGATTGTTTTTATTTACTTCTGTTTTACAATATTTTGTTTTAGATACATGGAACGTGCCATTTGAACTCACTGTAATAACCTCAGTTTTATTGATCTGGCTGTACACTTTTAGAAGCGGAATTAAAACCATTATCTGGACAGATACTTTACAAACATTTTTTATGCTTTTTGCAGTTGTTGCAACGGTGATTATTATTTTAAAGAAATTAGATTTCACTTTTGTTGAATTTTTGCAATCTCAAGAGTATAAAAATTATAGTAAAACTTTCTTTGCTGAGGATATTAATGATAAAAAATATTGGTTAAAATCTATTCTTGGCGGAATGTTTATCGCTATTGCAATGACTGGTTTAGATCAAGATAATATGCAAAAGAATCTTACATGTAAAACGAGTAAGGAATCACAAAAAAATGTTTTTTCATTAGGATTTGTATTGATTTTTATAAATTTTATCTTTTTATTTTTAGGAGCTTTATTATTTACGTATGCTGCAAAATTTGATGTTGAAATTCCTGTAGTTGAAGGAAAAATAAAAACCGATCTTCTATTTCCTGAAATTGCATTAAATCAAAATTTAGGAATAGGTTTGGGAATCACCTTTATTATAGGATTAATTGCAGCAGCATATTCTAGTGCCGATTCTGCTTTAACGTCTTTAACTACTTCCTTTAGTATTGATTTTTTAAATATTGAAAATATAAAAAAATCAAAGCAAAAGTCTATTCGAAAAAAAGTGCATATTGTATTTTCAGTAGTTTTGATACTGGTAATTATTTCTTTTCAGTATAAGTTAGATGAGAATGTTATTGGTAGTTTATTGCAAGTTTCTACTTATACTTATGGCCCTTTGCTTGGGCTTTTTTCTTTCGGACTTTTTACAAAATTACAGATTAAAGATAAGTGGGTATGGCTTGTTGCAATTCTTTCAGTTGTATTTACTTATATTCTAAATCACTATTCTAAAATATGGTTTAATGGCTTTGTTTTTGGATATGAAATCCTGATGATTAATGGTTTATTTACTTTTATTGGATTATTTTTGATTAGGAAGAAATAATATAATCTCCACTGTTTAAGTCAATTATTGACTTTTTTTAGATAGAATACTTTATAGTTTCCTACTTTAAAACATAAAAAAAATACTTATTTTTACCGCATGGAAAAAGATTTAAGCAATTACCGTAAAAGTTATGAGAAGAATCCGCTTTTAAAGGATAATATTAACGAAAACCCTATGGAATTATTCCAGAAATGGTTTTATGAAGCAGATGAATCTGACGGAATTGAAGAGGCTAATATGATGCATATTTCTACAATTGGCTTGGATGGATATCCTAAAAATAGAGTGGTTCTATTAAAACGTTTTACTTGGGAAGGTTTTATTTTCTATACTAATTTTAATAGTGAAAAAGGTAAAGCTATTGCTGAGAATCCTAATGTTTGTGCAACTTTTTTCTGGCATTCTTTAGAACATCAAATTATCATCAAAGGTAAAGCCGAAAAAATTGCCGATAATATGTCTGATGGTTATTTTGAATCTCGTCCCGATGGCAGTAAACTAGGAGCTTGGGCATCTCATCAAAGTGAAGTTGTTGGTTCAAGAGAAATATTAGATCAAAAATTAAAAAATTACGAAGAGAAATTCCGTGGAAGCGAAATACTACGACCAGATTATTGGGGTGGTTATATTGTAAAACCAGTTTCTATTGAATTTTGGCAAGGCAGGCCAAACCGTATGCACGACAGAATTCGTTATACTTTACAAGAAGATTATAATTGGAAAATTGAAAGGCTGGAACCTTAATAAATTATAAGATCAACCAAATTTAATAACTTCACCTTTACTAATTGAAGTATCACTCCCGATATAGAAATTTGTATTTTTTGGAATAATCCTTTTTGAAATATTTTTATATTTATTTTCTTGAAATAGGGCAATTATTTCTTTATTTTCTATAAAATTGTTATCAAAAATTACCATATTAATTTTATCATCAATTTTTGAAACATTATCTGAAATTTTGATACCTTCAATTTGCACCTTTTCTTTAATTTTTTCTAAAGTTTCAAAATTATCTGAAATAAGTAATACATTTTTAGCAGGTAATATAGTTTTAGGATTATCTTCTAATTTAGTTTTTTTTATTAAAATCAATAAATTAATTGCTACTTTTGAAGTAATATTATAGAGGTAATTTATTTTAAAATGTTTTTTATAGAAGATATGCATAGCACCATAAAAATTCTTTAAATAGGAAATATTTTTTATTGTACTTTCACCCTTATAGTGGATAATACTAGATTTTCCGAAATAATAATTTTGATAACCATTTTGCAATAATTTATAACTCAAGTCAATATCTTCACCATACATAAAATAGTCTTCATCAAAACCGTTTACCTCCTGATAAATCTCTCGTTTTATCAGCATAAAAGCACCAGTTAGAATATCAACGTTACTAACTTCTCTTTCATTTATATGATTGGCATAATACTTATTTGAGTTGCCTAATATTTTTTGAATAGCAATTTTAAAAGTTGGAATGTTTCGTTTACATTCAGGTAAAAAACTACCAGTACCGTCTATAAATCTAGCTCCTATCGCTCCAAATTTTTCTTGCTTTTCTGCAAATTTTAAGAATGTTTCAAAAGTATCTTCGGCAACGACTGTATCCGGATTTAAAATAAGTACATATTTACCTTTTGCTTTATTAACTCCTTGATTATTTGCTTTTGAGAATCCTACATTATTCTCATTTGTAATTAGCTTTACATTTGGAAATATTTCTTGAATCATTTTACAGCTTCCATCGGTAGAATTGTTATCAACTACAATGATTTCTGATTCAATATTATTTGCAGCCAGATAAACACTAGTTAAGCATTGTTCTAAAAAATATTGAACATTATAATTTACAATTATGATAGAAAGTGTTATCAAAGATGATAGAATTTTTGGTAAAAATATTATTTATTTTAGAAAGAAAGGTCTCATTCTATATTAAAAAGAAAATTACAAATATTTTTGAGATAAAAATATATCATATTGTTAGGTTTTTATAATTTTTAATTTCCATTATTTTTATTACCTTTCTAGCTTAAATCAACAACCATGCATAAAGAAAACTTAAAAGAGAAAAATGATAAAATAAAATCAAAGAATATTGAACCTGAAAAGAAAGATAAGAGAAAAATAAAAACCAATGTTTATGAAAAAGAGTTGGAGAGATTACAAATAGAACTTGTAAAACTTCAGGAGTGGATTATACAAGAAAAACTAAAAGTTGTTGTGCTTTTTGAAGGGAGAGATGCTGCAGGAAAAGGTGGTGTGATAAAACGAATAACACAAAGTTTAAACCCAAGAACTTGTAAGGTTGTGGCTTTAGCTACACCAACCGATAGAGAAAAAACACAGTGGTATTTCCAACGTTATGTTGCTCATTTGCCGGCAGAGAGTGAAATGATATTATTTGATAGAAGTTGGTATAATAGAGCAGGAGTAGAACGAGTGATGGATTTTTGTACTACAGAAGAATATCATGAGTTTATGCGTACTTGTCCTGAATTTGAGCGTATGTTAATCCGTTCGGGAATAATTTTAGTAAAATATTGGTTTTCAGTTTCGGATGAAGAACAGGAAGGTAGATTTCAATCGAGAATTGACGACCCAACAAAGCAATGGAAATTGAGTCCGATGGATTTAAAATCTCGTGATAAATGGTTGGAATACAGTAAGGCAAAGGATGAAATGTTTAAATATACCGATACCAAACAATCACCTTGGTATGTAGTTCCTGCCGACAATAAAAAAAGAGCTAGGCTTAATTGTATTAGTCATTTACTTAGTGTGATACCTTATGAAGATGTACATCACGAAAAGATAGTACTTTCGCCTCGTAAAAAAGATAAAGGTTATATTCGTCCGCCATTTTCGGATCAGACTTTTGTTCCTGAAATTTTTTAAAATTATTGCTACATCAATGCCAATGAAAGCTGTTACAATAAGAGAGCTCAAACAAGAATTAAATACACACTCATCTGAAGAGATAAAGGAATTATGTCTTCGACTTGCAAGATTTAAGAAAGAAAATAAAGAATTGTTGACTTATCTTCTGTTTGAATCTTCTTATGAGGAAGGATATATAGAAAGTGTAAAAGAAGAGATAGATGGGCAATTTGAACGAGTAAATACAAAAAGCCCATACTTTACCAGAAAAAGTATGCGAGCAATTTTAAAAAATACCAGAAAGTATACTCGTTATTCAAAAAATAAAGAGACAGAAGTAGAGTTGCTTATTTATTTCTGTACAAAAATGAAGAATTTCAAGCCGTCTATAAAACATAATAAACGACTCAAAAGTTTATTTGATAATTTAATTGAATCCATCCAGAAAAAAATTTCAGCACTCCATGAAGATCTACAACTTGATTATGAAATGGAAATAGATACTTTATTATCTTAATCTTTTTAAAAACAGGAATTCATCACCCCATCTTAAAAGTAATCACGGGTCTTAGTGCATGATTTGCTAATTCTCTACCAATACTTCCGTTAAATAATTGTGATAACCCGCTTCGGCCATGTGTATTTAAAGCAATTAAATCGGCATCAATATCACGGCCATAGCTCAAAATTCCTTTTTCTACAGAGATATCATTATAGATTTTTTTGGTGTAACCTTTTATTTCAAAGTCATCGATAAAGTTATTCATCTTCTCTTCAATAGCCTTTGTTGTATTAAAATTGTGTATTGTATTTACATATAAGAAGTGAATTTTTGCATTAAATATTTTGGCAAAATCTAAAACATTTTGGAATGATTTTTTGCTTTCGTCTTTAAAATCCGAAGCAAAGATCATATTGTCAATTTTAAATTCATCAGTTCCGGTTTTAACTACCAAGACTGGGATATCAGATCTTCTTACAACTTTCTCGGTATTCGACCCGATAAACATTTCTTGTAATCCGCTGGCCCCTTGTGAACCCATAACGATCATATTAATTTTATGTTTCTTACTTTCTTCAATAATTCCAGCAAAAGCAAGATGAAATTGAATAGATTCAATAACTTTTACACCTTTAAAAAAAGGAAGTTTTTTAAAAGCATCAAATTTTTCATGTGCTTGTTTCATGAAAAATAGAGCTTGTGGTCCTGAATTTACTCCACTTATTTCGGCAGGATCAATAATATTTACAGGAAGTTCAAGCATATGTAATAAAATTATTTCACTTCCCGTCTTTTTGGCTATACTAGCTGCAACTCTTGCTGCGCATTCGGCCTCTTTTGAAAAATCTACAGGTACTAATATGCGTTTCATGATTTATTTTTTAAATTGTTAATAAGTTAAAGTTAAGAAAATTATAAATATTAAAGCATGATTTTTGTCAAATTAATTTGATTTACTATATTTGCAGCGAATTTTACTAATAAAAATAGCTTGGAGGGGACGGAAAGTCCCCTCTTTTTATACTTAATAATGAATAGAAGTAAAGTAACAAATCTTGTAGATGAGGCTATTGCTGAAAATCCAGCTTTATTTTTGATAAGTTTTGACATTGCCGAAAATAATACAATAAAAGTTGTAGTTGATGGTGATTTAGGAGTTAATTTACAAGAGTGTATTAGAATTAGCCGTCATATTGAGCATAATTTAGATAGAGAAGAAGACGATTTTTCATTGGAAGTTACAACTCCCGATATTTCAGATGCTTTAGTTCATATTCGTCAGTATCAAAAAAATATTGGCAGAATTATGAAAATTCGAACAGAAATTTCAAAATTTGAAGGTAAATTAGTAGAAGTAAATAACGATGAAGTAACTTTAACTTGGAAAGCGCGAGAGCCAAAACCAATAGGTAAAGGAAAAATTACAGTGGATAAAGAAGCAAAAATTCCACTAAAGGATATAAAACAAGCAAAAGCGAAAATTATTTTTTAATAATAATTCAATGGAAAACATAGCATTAATTGATTCATTTTCAGAATTCAAAGACGACAAGAGTATTGATAGAGTAACGCTAATGGCGATATTAGAAGAAGTTTTTAGAGCAGCTCTTAAAAGAAAATATGGTTCGGATGATAATTTTGATATTATTATTAACCCAGATAAGGGTGATTTAGAGATATGGAGAAACCGTATCGTTGTAGAAGATGGTGAAGTAGAGGATGATAATGAAGAAATATCATTAACCGATGCAATAAAAATTGAGCCAGACTTTGAAGTTGGAGAAGAAGCTTCGGAAGAAGTGAAATTAGAAAATCTAGGGAGAAGAGCAATTTTAGCTCTACGTCAAAATTTAATTGCAAAAATTCACGAACACGACAACACCAATATTTACAAACAGTACAAAGAACTTGAAGGTGAATTGTATAGTGCAGAGGTACACCATGTTCGTCATAATGCAGTAATTTTATTAGATGATAATGGAACAGAGATTGTGTTACCAAAAAGTGAACAAATTCGGGCAGATTATTTCCGAAAAGGAGAATCTATAAGAGGAATTATAAAAAGTGTTGAATTAAGAGGAAACAAACCAGCAATAATTTTATCGAGAACAGCACCTGAATTCTTAGTTAAATTATTCGAGCAAGAAATTCCGGAAGTTTTTGATGGATTGATAACTATTGAAGGTGTAGCACGTATCCCTGGTGATAAAGCAAAAATTGCGGTAGATTCTTATGATGATAGAATTGACCCAGTTGGAGCTTGTGTTGGTATGAAAGGATCACGTATTCATGGAATTGTAAGAGAGCTTGGGAATGAAAATATAGATGTAATAAATTACACTAAAAATAAATCTATTTTTATAGCAAGAGCATTAAGTCCGGCAAAAGTAAGTTCGGTAGTTTTACACGAAGCAGAAGGAGATAATAAACCTCGAGTAGATGTTTTCTTAAAACCGGAAGAAGTTTCAAAAGCAATCGGTAGAGGAGGTGTAAATATTAGATTAGCAACTATGTTAACCGGATATGAAATCGATGTTCAGCGTGAAGGAGTAACCATGGAAGATGATGTTGAATTGACAGAATTTACCGATGAAATAGAAGCTTGGATTATTGAGGAGCTCAAAAAAATTGGTTTAGATACAGCGAAAAGTGTACTTGAATTAGATGTTCAGGATCTTGTTAAAAGAACTGATCTTGAAGAGGAAACAATTATCGATATACAAAGAGTTTTAAAAGAAGAATTTGAAGGATAATTCATTTATTAGAGTATAAAATTTAATAGGCCCAAAAAGTATTATATGACAGTTAAGAAAACAATGCGATTTAACAAAGTTCTACGAGAATTGAATATTTCTTTAGATAGAGCAGTTGAATTCCTTGATGGCAAAGGAATTGAGGTGGAGGCTCGTCCTACAACCAAGATTACCGGAGATGTATATCAAGTTCTTGCAGATGAGTTTCAAACCGATAAGGATAAGAAAGAAACTTCGAAGGAAATAGGAGAAGAGAAAAGAAAAGAAAAAGAAGAGCTTTTTAAAGAACTCGAGCAAAAAAGACATGAAGATGAGGCTAAAAAACAAGAGATATTTAAAACCGATTCAGAAAAATTGACTGGGCTAAAAACTGTCGGTAAAATAGATCTTGATAAAAATAAGGAGCCAAAAAAAGAAGAAGTTGTTAAAAAAGAAGTTGTAAAAGAGAAAGTTGAAAAGGTTGTAGAAGAAATAAAAGAACCTGAAGTTATTAGGGCAAATGTTAAAAAGGGCGGACTTAAAGTAAAAGGGAAGATTGATCTTGAACCAAAAAAAGAAAAAAATCTTAAAAAGGATAAGCCTGTAACAAAAAAGGAAGAACCTAAAAAGAAAGAACCTAAAAAAGAAGAGCCAACGAAAGAGCCTAAAAAAGAAACTGAAGTTAAGAAATCAGTTGAGGTTAAGAAGGAGCCTATTGAAGAAGTTATTGTAGAGCCTGAAAGAGTAGAGACAAAATATAAAAAACTGCAAGGGGTAAAAACTGTTGGGGAGAAAATAGATCTTAAACAATTTGAAAAGAAACCTAAGAAAAAACCAGAAACTAAACCTAAACCTGGAGAAGCAAAAAAAGATAGTAATTTTAAGAAAAAGAAACGAAGAAGAATTGTTAAACCAGTAACACCTGCACCAACAAATCGTGGAGGACAAAGAGGTCCTGGTCGCAATGATAGAAATAAACCTAAAGGAAGAAAACCGTTAGTAAAAGAAGAACCAAATGAAGAAGATGTTCAAAAACAAGTAAGAGAAACACTTGAAAAACTTCAAGGTAAAGCTAAAAAAGGTAAAGGTGCTAGATATCGTAAAGAAAAAAGAGATCTTCATAGACAGCAAACAGAAAAAGAGCAAGAACAACAAGAAGCAGAAAGTAAAGTTTTAAAAGCTACTGAATTTATTACTGTTCATGAAGTTGCTACTATGATGGATGTTCCTGTAACTAATATTATCTCGGCTTGTATGTCTTTAGGTATGATGGTTACAATGAACCAAAGATTAGATGCTGAAACACTAACAATTGTTGCTGATGAATTTGGCTATTCTGTTGAGTTTGTCGATGCAGAGGTTGAGGATGAAGTAGAAGAAATAGAAGATAAAGAAGAAGATCTTGAACTAAGAGCGCCTATTGTTACGGTAATGGGGCATGTTGACCATGGTAAAACATCTTTGCTAGACTATATTAGAGAAGAGAATGTAATTGCAGGAGAATCGGGTGGTATTACACAACATATCGGTGCTTATTCTGTAGAATTAGAGAATAAAGAAAAAATCACATTTCTAGATACTCCTGGTCACGAAGCATTTACAGCTATGCGTGCCAGAGGTGCACAATTAACGGATATTGCAGTTATTGTTGTAGCTGCTGATGATTCAATAATGCCTCAAACAAAAGAGGCAATTAGCCATGCTCAAGCAGCAGGTGTTCCTATAGTTTTTGCTATTAATAAAATTGATAAACCAGGGGCAAATGTTGAAAAAGTAAAAGAAGAATTAGCCCAGATGAATTTGTTGGTTGAAGATTGGGGTGGTAAAATTCAATCACATGATATTTCTGCTTTAAAAGGTACAGGAGTTAAAGAGCTGTTAGAAAAAATATTATTAGAATCAGAAATGCTCGATCTAAAAGCAAATCCTAATAAAGATGCTTTTGGTTCTGTAGTAGAGGCGCAACTTGACAAGGGTAAAGGATATGTAACCACAATATTGGTACAAGCCGGAACCTTAAAAGTAGGAGATTTTATTCTTGCCGGAAGTCATTATGGTAAGGTTAAAGCTATGTTTGATGAGAGAGGAAATACAGTTAAACAAGCGGGTCCTTCAATGCCGGTTTCTATTCTTGGTTTAGATGGAGCTCCTCAGGCAGGTGATAAATTTAAAGTTTATGGAGATGAACGTGAAGCTAAACAAATAGCATCTAAACGATCACAATTACATAGAGAGCAATCTGTTAGAACTCAACGTCATTTAACATTAGATGAGATTGGTAGAAGAATTGCTTTAGGTGGATTTAAAGAATTGAATATTATTCTAAAAGGTGATGTTGATGGATCTATTGAGGCATTGACAGATTCTTTACAAAAATTATCAACTGAAGAAATTCAAGTAAATATTATTTATAAAGGTGTAGGAGCTATTACTGAATCGGATGTTTTATTGGCATCTGCTTCTGATGCGATTATTATCGGATTTAATGTTAGACCAGTTGCAACAGCAAAACAACTTGCAGATAAAGAAGAAATCGATATCAGAAATTACTCAATTATTTACAAAGTAATTGATGAAGTAAAAGATGCAATGGAAGGTATGTTATCACCAGAAATTGTAGAAGAAATTACAGGTAATATTGAGATAAGACAAACATTTAAAATATCTAAAGTTGGTACAATTGCTGGTTGTATGGTTCTTGATGGTAAGGTGTATAGAAATTCTAGTATACGTTTAATCAGAGATAGTGTGGTAATATTTACAGGAGAACTAGCTTCATTGAAACGATTTAAAGATGACGTAAAAGAAGTGAGTAAAGGATATGATTGTGGTTTACAGATTAAGAATTTTAATGATATAAAAGAACTTGATATTGTAGAAGCTTATCAAGAAGTTGAGGTTAAAAAGAAATTAAAATAACACTTTTAGAAGTAAACTGATTTAGAAAATATTGATATAAATCCAGATGATTTTTGTAAAATCATTTGGATTTTTTTTTGTTTTTAATTCTAATTTTAAGCTTTCCCAAAAGGTTTGATAAAACTTATAAAAAATATAATCAATAAAATTTTTTATAAAACATCCATGTTATTTTTTTGATATAACTTTGTTTTATGCCAAAAATTAAAAAATTATACACCACAAAAAACTTAGAGTTTTATTCCATTTCTACAGAAACTAAACTAGAATTACCATTTGTAGATAGCGGTATAAGTGCAGGCTTTCCAAGTCCTGCCGATGATTTTTTAGACTTATCTATTGATTTAAACAAAGAATTAATTAAAAATCCATCTTCAACATTTTATGGACGAGTAAGGGGAGACTCAATGATTAATGCTGGTCTAAATGAGGGTGATTTATTAATTATTGATAAAAGTTTAGAACCAGTTGATAATAAAATTGCAGTTTGTTTTATAGAGGGTGAATTCACAGTTAAAAGAATAAAGATTGAAAAAGACATAGTTTGGTTAGTTGCAGAAAATAAAAAATATGCTCCAATAAAAGTTACTAAAGAAAATGACTTTTTGATTTGGGGTGTTGTTACCAATGTGATAAAAACCTTGTAGATGTTTGCATTAGTAGATTGTAATAACTTTTATGCTTCATGTGAGCGTGTTTTTCGTCCAAATTTGAATAGTAAGCCTATTGTTGTACTTTCTAACAATGACGGATGTGTTATAGCACGTAGTAATGAAGCAAAAGCCCTTGGTATTCCAATGGGCGCACCTGCTTTTAAATTCAAAAAAATATTTACAAAAAACAATATTCATGTGTTTTCATCAAATTATTCGCTTTATGGTGATATGAGTATGAGAGTAATGAATTTACTTTCATTTTTTTCTCCAGATATTGAAATTTATAGTATTGATGAAGCATTTTTACAATTTAAAGGGTTTGAACAATTTGATTTACAGGCCTATTGCGAGAATATAAAAAAAACTATTGATAAAGGAACTGGTATTCCAATAAGCATTGGTGTTGCTCCTACAAAAGCACTTTCAAAAGTAGCAAATAGAGTTGCTAAAAAATTTCCTAAAAAAACAGGAGGTGTTTATATTATAGACTCTGAAGAGAAAAGAATTAAGGCTTTAAAATGGCTGAAAATTGGGGATGTTTGGGGTATTGGCAGAAGACATACTAAGCGTTTACAGACTTATAATGTAAATACGGCATTAGACTTTGTAAATCTTCCTGACGAATGGGTGCGAAAACAAATGAGTATTGTTGGTTTAAGGTTGCAGCGTGAACTAAAAGGTAAACCAACATTACAATTAGATATAGTAAGATCTAAAAAGGCAATTGCAATTACACGCTCATTTGATTTTATGTATTCAGATTTTGATAATATAAAAGAACGAGTAAGTACATTTGCAACTAGTTGTGCCGAAAAATTACGAAGACAAAATAGTTGTTGTAATATGATTTTAGTATTTATTCACACCAATGGATATAGAAAGGATCTTCCACAGTATAATAGAAATATTATTATCAAAACACATTACCCAACCAATTCAAGCATAGATATTATTAAATTAGCAGTATTAGGTTTGGGTAAAATATTTAAAAAAGGTTATCAATACAAAAAAGTTGGAGTTATTGTTATGGGTATTACTCCTGAAAGTGAAAAACAATTGGCCATGTTTAGTAAAGAAAACCCCAAGCACTTGTCTTTAATGAAAACAATTGATGGTTTAAATAATGATATTGGTCAAAATAAAGTGAAATTTGGTAGTCAAGATTTAGGGAGAACATGGAAAATGAGACAAGAAAAGCTGTCACCTAGATACACAACTAATATAAATGAAATCATTACAATTAAAATATAATTATTAGAATGTATTATCTTCCGTAAATATAGAATCCTAAAATAGTTTAAAAAATGACCTTTTTTTGAAGTTGTTGAGTAAATGTTGAGTAGAATAGAAAAAGAAAAACCTCAACATCTTAATAATTAAAGAGTTGAGGTTGTTTCCAGTACTCGGAGCGGGACGGTTATTGCTATATTAAAACTAATCCAATCTAATGGCTTAAATATCTACATGCCTTATAAACACTATAACCTTAGGTTAATGTGGTATTCTCTACAAATTTAATTAAATTGCATAGTATTAGAACTTACTGTGCAAAACTGTGCAACTACTGTGCAACTTTTTCTAAACATTAATTTCTAAATTTATTATTATGCCAAAAGTTAAATATTACT
>DAOUQH010000092.1 GCA_030625645.1 Flavobacteriia bacterium
ATGCTGTAACACTAGCTGCTGGTATGGCAACTCAGGGCTGTATTGTATATTGCGCAATTTATTCAACTTTTTTACAACGTGCTTACGATCAAGTTATACATGATGTTTGTATACAAAACCTACCTGTTATTTTTTGTTTAGATCGTAGCGGTCTTGTTGGAGAAGACGGTGCAACACACCATGGTGTTTTTGATATTGCATATTTACGAACAATTCCGAATATGATAATTTTTGCTCCTATGAACGAAATTGATCTTCGTAATATTATGTACACGGCGCAACTTGGATTAGAGTTACCAATTGCAATTAGATATCCAAGAGGAAGGGGAGTAAATTTGAATTGGAAAACCAAGTTTAAAAAAATTGAAATAGGAAAAGGAGAAAAAGTTTGTAACGGCAATAAGTTAGCTATTTTAAGCATTGGCCCGATAGGCGAAAATATCCAAAAAATAATTAAAACCTACCCAAAAAATATAATTGCTCATTTCAATATGTTATTCATTAAACCATTAGATAATAGCTTATTACAATCTATTTTTAAAGAATTTAATCAAATAATTATTATTGAAGATGGAGTCTTGGCAGGAGGTTTTGGTACTGCAATATTAGAGTTTGCCAATCAAAACAACTATAATAACAAAAACATTAAACGCATCGGTATCCCCGATAATTTTATAGAACACGGAACGATTAAAGAACTGTATAAAGAGGTAGGTTTAGATAAGGTTTCTATTAAAAAAAGTATAGATTCAATGTTGCAAAAATAAATTGTTTATATGAAAATTGTATTTACCTTATTTTTAAGTATTTTTTTAATTACTTTTTCAAAAGCACAGACAAAAGACTCTTTAAAAGTTAATTATTATCCCACTAAAGAGATTAATATTGTAGAAGTTAATAATAAACTTGACTCCTTAATATTGACGGATATTGATTCAATAAATAAAGATTTATTTAAGATTTCAAATCAAATTTATATTAACAAATCACTACTTGATTCATTATTAAAACCTTACTATATAATTACTGTCGATACAATTACAAATGACACCATTTTTGCTCCTCGTTACAGGATGGTAAGAAATCCTATAAGCAATGATACTACTTATGTTTCAAAACCAAAAGTGAAGAAATATATTGCTACTAAAAGAAAATATGGAATAGATACTTTAGTCATTAAAAATCCTTTTGTAAATGTAACTATTGATAAACCAAATAAGGTAAAAGATCCTGAATGGTGGAAGAATAAAAACAGTATCGCTTTAGATATAAATGAAGCTGCATTTATGAATTGGAGTGCCGGAGGAAATAACTCTATTTCGGGCTTAGTTAAAATATATTTTGGAAGAACCTATGAAGACCTTTATATGATATGGGATAGTGAAATATCTGCCCGATATGGTTTAAATGAACAAGAAGAAAAAGGTTTAAGAAAAACAGATGACGAATTAAAATTGAGTTCCACATTTGGTTATAGAAAAGATACAATAACCAATTGGTATTATTCGGTAAAAATAAATTTTAATACTCAATTTACAGATGGTTATAAATATCCGAATACAGACGAGCCTATTTCGAGATTTTTTGCTCCTGCATATTTGTTTTTTGGAGCGGGAACTCAATATAATTTGAAAGAACACGAATTTTCAGTTTATTTATCTCCTCTTACTTTAAAATCAACTTTTGTTTTTGATGATGCCCTTTCCAATGAAGGTGCTTTTGGTGTTAAAGAAGGGAAAAAAGCTAGAAATGAATTTGGTATATTAGTTCAGAGTAGTTGGGATACCGAAATTTTCAAAAATGTTGCAATGGGTAATCGATTAAGTTTATATACAGATTATTTGAATAATTTTGGGAATGTTGATGTGGATTGGACTCTTGATTTTAGATTTAAGATCAATTCTTTTTTAGAAGCCAGTTTTGGAACTCACTTAATTTATGATGATGATATAAAATATAAAGAAGATACCAATGGAGATGGTGAATTAGAAACTTTTGGTCCACGAATTCAATTAAAACAACAATTGGGTATTGGGGTTATTTATAAATTTTAATATTTTTTATACCATCAATTTATTATCAATATATCTTAAAATTTCTAATGGATTTTCATCTTTTAATTCATCTGGCAATAATTCATTTGGGCAATTTTGAAAACTCACAGGTCGAGCCCATCTTTTGATAGAATCAACTCCAACCGCAGTAAATCTAGAATCTGTCGATGCTGGATAAGGACCTCCATGCTGCATTGATCTACAAACTTTAACTCCAGTAGAAACACCGTTATAAATCATTCTCCCAACTTTACTCTGAAGCGCTTGATTGATATCGATATTATTTTTCAACTCTTCATCTTCAGCCCAAATTGTACCAGTGAGTTGACCCTCTAATTTGTTGATTATTTCTAATAACTGCTCTTTATCTTTACATTGTACAACTATCGAAAAAGGACCAAAAACCTCTTCGTGTAAAGTAGTGTTTTTTAAAAATGTTTCTCCTTCCACAGTTAAAATTACCTGACGACCATAATTTTTATCTACCTCCTCTTTATAATCTACTTCAATATTTACTCCTTTTTGAGAGGCTAATTTTAATTTATTTTTTTCATAATTACCAATGATATTTGGATGCAACATACAGGTAGGTTCAATTTTTACAATTTCAGTTGCTAAATTTTCAATAAAATTGGTTAAATCTTTGCTTTTTATTCCAATTATTAAACCCGGATTTGTACAAAATTGACCACTTCCTAAGGTAATGGAATCGGCATAAATCTTGGCTAATTCTTTCTTTTTTTGTTGAACAGCTTTAGGTAGAATAATTGCAGGATTTACACTCCCCATTTCAGCAAAAACAGGAATGGGCTCTTTTCGTTGGTTTGCTAAATCAAATAATGCCCTTCCGCCTGCAACACTTCCAGTAAAACCTACTGCTTTTACTTTTGGATGTTTAACAAGATCTATTCCAACTTGAATTCCGCTACTATTCAAATTTGAGAAAACTCCATTTGGCATTCCGGTTTTTTTAGCAGCTTTAATAATTGCCGAGGCAACCAACTCTCCTGTTCCAGCATGCATAGGATGAGATTTTACAATAACAGGACAACCTACAGCTAAAGCTGCTGCTGTATCACCTCCAGCAGTTGAATAAGCTAATGGGAAATTACTAGCACCAAAAACCACTACAGGACCTAGCGGAATTAACATTTTTCGTATATCTGGCAACTCTTTATTATCAATTGAGGCCTCTAACCACGAACCTTCTTTTACAAGATTAGCAAATGAGCTTAATTGAAAAATTGTTCTGTCTCTTTCACTCAAAGCTCTTTCTTGGCTTAAACCTGATTCTGAGCAAAATATTTTAATTAGATCCTCTCCTAAATCTAGAATTTCATCTGCAATAGCATTTAAAAAAGTACTTTTCTTATCTCCTGATATGTTTTTAAATTTATTAAAAGCATTATTAGCCAATACAATTGCTTCTTCTAGTTCTTCATTAGAAACTTCATTAAAAATAAGATTATTTGGTGTATTAGTTTTGGGGTTGAAAGTTTTAAAAGTTACTTTCCCTTTTGAACTAAGCTTGTTTCCAATATAATTTTTTCCGGTAAGCATTTTATAAATGGATTTTATTGAGCTATAAAGTTATTCAAATTTCGAGTAAAAAAAAACTTACGATTAGGTTAAAATCATAAGTTTAATTTAATTATTTGTATAGATAAATATTTCTATAGCTTCTTTACATATTTTGTGATGATAACAATATGTTGTCCATCTACTTTTCCTTCAATATATTCTTCATTGTCATGGTCTAAAGAAATTTTCCTAACTGCTGTTCCTTGTTTTGCAACCATACTAGATCCTTTTACTTTTAGATCTTTTATAAGTACAACGGAATCTCCTGCTTCTAAAACAACACCATTACTATCTCTGTGAATAATCTTATCTTCTTCATCAACACCTTCGCCAGTTGCTTGTGCCCATTCTAACATTTCTTCATCTAAATACATCATATCGAGTAGATCCTGAGACCATCCTTCAGCACGTAATCTAGTCAACATTCGCCAGGCAATAATTTGAACAGCAGAGACTTCACTCCACATGCTATCATTTAAACAATGCCAGTGATTAGCATCAATTTTATCTGGATTTTCTATCTGATCTATACAAGTTTTGCAAGCAAGAATACTGTCATTTTCAGTTCCTTTTGAAGTAGGAGGGACTTTATAAACTTCTAAATTATCCTCTGAACCACATAATTCACATTTTGATTCACTTCTTGCATATAATTTTTTAACTATACTCATTTTCGTATTTATTATAAATTTTAAGGATGTAAAAATACATTATATATTGTTAAGTAAAAGAAAGTTTATTTTAACTCTTCACGTAGTTTTTTGGGCAAACTTTTTACTACAAGATCATAGGAGTTATCTATCAAATCTATAAAAAAATCATCAGAAAAAGAACCATCTACAATAACAGTATTCCAGTGCTTTTTACTCATGTGATAACCCGGAATAATACTTTCATATTCTTCTCTTAACTCAATTGCCCTTTCGGGATCACATTTTAAATTTACTTGAAGCTGAAGATTATCTAATCCGGTTAGGGCAAACATTTTATTACAAACTTTAAAAACCAAAGTTGTTTTATCAAAAGGAAAACCCTCAGTAACACAGGCTTTATTTATACAATATGCTCTAAAATCTTCTATATTCATTGCTTATTATAAATTATCCAAACTATAAAAAGCACCTCTATTTTCATTTCTTTCCATAGACTGTTTTACAATTAAATAAGCAATTGCATTTAAGTTTCGTAACTCACAGATTTGTGGAGATAATTTTGATTTAGCATAAGCTTTTTCTGTGTCTTGAAAGATATAATCTAAATGATCTAATGCTTTTTCTAACCTTTCATTTGAGCGAACAATCGCCACAAGATCAGTCATAATATTTTGTATTGTTTTTCTATTATGCGATATCAAAACTTTTTCTTTTGGAACTGTAGTACCTTCTTCATCCCACTCAGGAATATCTAAATTCTCATCAAAAATTAAATCTTTTCTATTATTTGAAATTTCACTTGCAATTCTACTACCAAAAACCAAAGCTCCTAATAATGAATTAGATGCCAATCGATTAGCTCCATGTAATCCTGACCTTGAACATTCACCGCAAGCAAATAAATTATTTATTGATGAATAGCCATTTTTATCTATAACAATACCTCCCATTAAATAATGCGCAGCGGGAACTACTGGAATAGATTGTGTAAAAACATCAATTCCCAAACTTCTACACTTCTCATAAATATTTGGAAAATGTTTTATAAATGCATCCTTATCTAAATGTGTACAATCTAAATTAACATATTGATTCCCTGTTTTTATTAACTCGCTATCAATAGCTCTTGCAACAATATCACGAGATGCTAATTCGGCTCTATCATCTATATCTAGCATAAAGCGAACCCCTTTATTATTACGCAAATATGCTCCAAATCCACGTACAGCTTCCGAAATCAAAAATGCTGGACTTTCGCCAGGCTGGTATAATGAAGTTGGGTGAAATTGCACAAATTCCATATCGGTAACTTTTGCTTTTGCACGATACGCCATTGCAATACCATCACCTGTAGCAATTATCGGATTTGTAGTAGATGCATAAACCTGTCCTGCACCTCCGGTTGCCAAAACAATAGAAGTTGCCAAATAAGTATCAATCTTTTTTGTTTTTTGATTTAAAATATAAGCACCATAACAAGTAACCTCATTTTTATTGTATTGTTTACCCGCTATCTGATGATCTGTAATTAAATCAATTGCAAAATGATATGGTAAAAGTGTGATATTTGATAAGGATTCTACTTGCTCAAGTAGTGTTTTTTCAATCTCAAATCCGGTAATATCTTTATGATGTAAAATTCTATTAGCCGAATGGCCACCTTCTTTTCCTAAATCAAAGTCACCTTTATCTGTTTCATCAAAGTCTGCACCCCAGCTTATTAATTCTTTTAAGCTTTTTGGTGCATTTTCTACCACTATTTTAACTATTTCCGGATTACTTAATTGATCTCCGGCAATCATCGTATCATTTATATGATCTTTAAATGAATCCAGTTTATCCCAAACCGAGGCAAACCCACCTTGAGCATATTTTGTATTCGATTCGCTTTCATTTGCTTTGGTAACAACAAATATTTTATTATTTGGAAGGTTCTTTGCTGTTTTAATAGCAATCGTAAGCCCGGCAATTCCCGAACCTAAAATTAAGGTATCAATCTTGAAAATACTCATCTTATTTTTTTGAAGAAATATCTAGCATTCTTTGAATTGGAATCAATGCTTTTTCCTGAATATCTTGAGGAACTTGAATTTCGGGCAATTCATATTTCATACACAAATACAATTTTTGCATATTATTCAATTTCATATAGGGACATTCGCTACAAGCACAACTATTATCTTCAACAGCTGGCGCCGGAATCAATTTTTTATTAGGAACTTCTTTTTGCATTTCATGTAAAATTCCCGCTTCTGTTGCAACAATAAACTCTTTTGCTGGATTGGTTTTAGCATAATTAATTAATCCTGCGGTAGAGCCAATATATTCAGCCGTTTTTAAAATATGATCTTCAGATTCGGGATGCGCAATAATCTTTGCATTAGGATTTGCTTGATGTGTATTTAATAATTTATCTATTGAAAAAGCTTCGTGAACCACACAAGCACCATCCCATAATAACATTTCTCTACCAGTTTCTTTTTGTATCCATGCACCTAAATTACGATCTGGTGCAAAAATAATTGGTTGATCTAAAGGAATAGAATCAACTATTTTTTTAGCATTAGAAGATGTACAACACAAATCACTTATCGCTTTAACCTCAGCAGAAGTATTTACATAAGTAATCACCAAATGATCTGGATGTTTATCTTTTAAAGCTTGTAAATCTTTAGCTTCACATGATTCTGCCAAAGAACAACCAGCATTTAGATCAGGTAAAACAACTTTTTTCTGTGGATTCAAAATCTTAGCAGTTTCTGCCATAAAATGAACTCCGGCAAAAACGATTAAATCTGAATCAACTTCAGCTGCTTTATATGAAAGTTGTAAACTATCACCAACAAAATCAGCAATATCCTGTATGGCTGGCTCTTGATAATAATGCGCTAATATTACAGCATTTTTTTCTTTTTTAAGCTTTATAATTTCTGCAACTAAATCTATATTTTTGGGAATATTGATTTCTAAAAATCCTGTTTCTTGAATATTTTCTATTGCCTTATTTAATTCCATAATCGTCAACTATTATTTATATGCTTACAAAATTACAGTTTTTTGTTGTGATTTTATAATTGGATAGATTAATATAGTGAATTAAATTACCCATCAGATAATAATTTAACATAATGGGAATACTCATCGGATGAGTGTCTTAGTCAGGGTTTCACTTAAAATAAAGCCCTGAATATATTTTAAAAAAATCCTATTTTTTTAATAAATCTCTTATTTCAACAAGTAATTCTTCTTGAGTTGGCCCAGCAGGAGCAGCTGGTTTTTCCTCTTCTTTACGTTTCATAGAATTGACAGCCTTAACAATTAAAAACATAATAAAAGCAACAATAATAAAGTCAATTACAGTAGTTAAAAATTCTCCATAAAGTACAGCAATTGTACCTTCAACTTTACCTTCTGCATTAGCAACACCCTCCTTAATAACCCATTTAAGATCTTTTAAATCAGTTTTGAACATTAACCCAATTAGTGGTGAAACAATCCCTGTAGTAAATGCAGTTACTACACTTTTAAATGCAGCACCCATTACAAAACCAACGGCAATGTCTAGTAAGCTTCCTTTTAAAGCAAATTCTTTAAATTCTTTTAACATGACTAGTGTATTTTAATTAATGTATGCAAGATATAAAAAAATTAAACGATTTTTCGCCTAACTCTTTGTGAAATAGAAGTTAATATTTCATAAGGAATTGTACTTGTTGCTTTAGCAAAACTTAAAATTTGATCTTGATGATTAAAGATAATTACCTCATCTCCTGCTTTACAATCTATATTGGTAATATCCACCATAAAGATATCCATACAAATAGTTCCTACAATTGGTGCTTTTTTATTATTAATCACCACCGTACCTTTTCTATTACTCAACAACCTATTTAAACCATCTGCATATCCCAAAGGAATAACTGCAATTTTTGTCGCTTTTTTGGCTTTAAACTTCCGATTATAACTTACCGTTTCTCCTTTTTCTAAATATTGAATTTCAGAAATTTTTGTTTTTAAATTACAAACATTTTTAAGTTTTGGGGTTTCTTTAGAATCATTTCCAAATCCATAAAATCCAATTCCTAAACGAACCATATCAAAATGAGCCTCAGGATAATTTATAATTCCCGATGTATTTGCAGTATGTTTTAAAGGCTGAAAAGACAAATTTTCACTAAGCTCATTTGTCCATTTTTCAAAAATTGATATTTGGTGTAAAGTAAATTCTCTTTCCTCAAGATCCTCACTTGCAGCCAG
>DAOUQH010000085.1 GCA_030625645.1 Flavobacteriia bacterium
TTTTGCAGAAAATTTTGGTATCAAACAATCATTTGTGGGGATAATTATCATAGGATTGGGAACGAGTTTGCCTGAGTTAGCTCTTGCTTTAAATGCTGTTAGAAAAAAAGCTAAGGGATTGTCAGTTGGAAATCTTATTGGTAGTAATATATTTGATATGCTGATTCCAGTTGGAATGGGAGCTTCTATATCAGAACTCAAAATAGAAAAGAGTTTAATATTATTTGATCTGCTTTTTTTATTATTTTTATCATTTATTGTGCTAATTTTCTTTTATAAAAAGAAAGGATTACAAAAAATTGAAGCCGTTTTATTGATAGGTATTTTTGTGCTTTATGCTACCCTAAAGATCTTTGGTGTTTAACTTTGTTTTTCTAATCACCTTTTGTTATCTATAAAAAATAACATTTTATTATTTCATTTTTCTATCTTCGTATTTCAGTTATAAATTAAAGATAATTAGCTTACACACTTCCATATCATATTTAAAAGGAGTTGGTCCTGCACGAGCCGAAATATTAGGCAAAGAATTGGGGATTTTTACTTATGCTGATTTTGTAAATAATTTTCCAAATAGATATATTGATCGAACACAGTTTTTTAAAATTAATCAGTTGAATCAAAATAGTTCGGAAGTTCAAATTGTAGGTGAAATAGTCGATTTTAAATCGGTTAAACAAAAAAGAGGGAGTAGGTTGGTTGCAACATTTGTCGATGAAACTGGTAGGATTGAATTGGTTTGGTTTCGTGGAGCAAAATGGATAAAAGAAAATATTAAGATTAACACACCTTATGTAATTTTTGGAAAAACCAATTGGTTTAATGGTATGTTCAGTATGCCACACCCAGAAATGGAATTGGTAAGCGAATATAAAAAAAGTTTACGTACTGCCATGCAACCTGTATATCCTTCAACGGAAAAATTAAATAACAAAGGTTTTACAAATAGGATGATGCAAAAAATAATGCAAACTTTATTTGTAGAAATTAATGGAAAATTTCAGGAAACTTTATCAAACGAATTGATAAAAGATTTAAGTTTGTTAAGTAAGAGTGAAGCGATGTTTAATATTCACTTTCCAAAAAGTCAAGAACTTCTTACTAAGGCGCAGCAAAGATTAAAATTTGAAGAATTATTTTTTATTCAGTTGCAACTGATTAGAAAAAGGTTAATTAGAAAGAATAAAATTAAAGGTTTTGTTTTCGAGAAAATTGGAGATAATTTTAATATATTTTATAAAAAACATTTACCTTTTGATCTTACAAATGCACAAAAAAAAGTGCTAAAAGAGATAAGAAAAGATTTAGGTTCGGCTGCACAAATGAATCGATTATTACAAGGTGATGTAGGTTCAGGGAAAACAATTGTTGCCGTATTATCAATATTAATTGCTTTAGATAACGATTTTCAGGCAACTCTAATAGCTCCTACAGAGATTCTTGCAATACAGCATTATAATGCAATTGCCGAATTATTACAGGAAATGGATGTTACCGTTAAATTACTAACAGGATCAACAAAAATATCCGAAAGGAGAATAATTCACGAAACTCTAGAATCAGGTGAGCTGAACATCCTTATTGGAACACATGCTGTTTTTGAAGATAAGGTAAAGTTTAATAATTTAGGTCTTGTAATAATTGATGAACAACATAGATTTGGTGTAGCTCAACGAGCAAAAATGTGGATGAAAAATAAATATCCGCCACATATTTTGGTTATGACAGCCACACCGATTCCGCGAACATTAGCGATGAGTGTTTATGGAGATTTGGATATTTCGGTGATCGATGAACTACCTCCAGGAAGAAAAGTGATAAAAACCATTCACAGATACGATAGCAATCGTTTGGGAGTTTTTAAATTTTTAAAAGAAGAGATTGCAAAAAGTCGTCAGGTTTATATTGTTTACCCTTTAATTGAAGAGTCTAAAAAATTAGATTATAAGGACTTGATGGATGGTTATGAAAGTATTGTTCGCGAATTTCCTCTACCAAAATACCAAGTAAGTATTGTTCATGGAAGAATGAAATCGACCGATAAAGATTACGAAATGCAGCGTTTTGTTAAAGGTGAAACCCAAATAATGGTTGCAACTACAGTAATTGAGGTAGGGGTTAATGTTCCAAATGCAAGCGTAATGATTATTGAAAGTGCCGAAAGATTTGGTTTATCACAATTACATCAATTGCGTGGTAGAGTAGGGCGTGGCGCAGATCAAAGTTATTGTATCTTAATGTCGAGTTTTAAATTGAGTAGTGATGCAAAAACCAGATTACAAACAATGGTAGAAACAAATGATGGATTTAAAATTGCAGAAGTAGATTTAAAACTCCGTGGTCCTGGTGATTTGATGGGGACACAACAAAGTGGTATTCTAAATTTGAAAATTGCCGATATAGTTAAAGATTCAAATATTTTACAAAAAGCAAGAAATGTAGCGATGGATATTTTAGAAAAAGATCCAAATTTATCGAGTAATGAGAATAGAAATATTTATAATACTTACATACAAATACATAAAAATAAAGCTATATGGGCAAATATAAGTTAATTGAAAATTAAATGATTAAAAGAATTAAATTTTATTTTAAATGAAATAATTATATTTGTAAGTGAAACTAAATTAAACATGCTAAAAGATAAAATTTTACTTTTTATATTATTATTTGCTTCTTTAAGTCTTTTGGCTCAAAATGACACAATCTTTTCTGAAAATAAATCAGAGCAAAAAAAATCTTCAAAAAAGCAAAAAAAGAAAAATATAGTATATAATGATACTATCCGTTTATTTAATAATGATTTATTAGTTGGTGAAATAAAAAAAATGGATCAAAGTGTTATTACTTTTAAGACAAAATATAGTGATAAAGATTTTAGGATAAAATGGCATAAAATAAAAGAACTTTATACAAATAGGTATTTTATCATTTCCATGTCTGATGGTAGAAGATTAACAAGTGATATAAAGAGTATAAAGAAAAAAGATAGAAAGGTTTCTCTCCAGGCTGGAGTAAATTCATTTGAAGAAGATTTATTGAGTATTATTTATTTAGATCCCATAGGTAAAAGCTTTTTAAGTAGATTCACTGTAGATATTGATTTTGGTATTACGCTTACAAAAGCAAATAATTTAAGACAATATACATCAAATTTGAGTGTAACTTATATTGAAGATAAGTGGAGTGCTGATGGGTTTTTTAAGTCGGTTTTTAGTACTCAGGATGAAATTAATGATCTAAAGAGAAATGAAGCACGTTTAGGTTATCAATATTACTTACCCAATGATTGGTTTTTACAATTTAATGCCGATTACCTTTCTAATGATGAGCAATTACTAAAACTACGTTCTACATATAAAGGTGGTTTAGGTTATTATATAGCACACAATAACAGCCTTTACTTTGGTGCAGCTGCCGGTTTGGCTTGGACTACTGAAAAATATACTGATGGAACTTCAAATAGACAAAGTGGCGAAGCCTATTTGGGCTTAGGATTTAATAAATATGATATTGGTGATCTTAGTTTATTGTCATCACTTGTTGTTTATCCTAGTTTTACTGAAAACGGAAGGCTTAGAACAGATTTTAATTTTGACATGAAATATGATCTACCTTTTGATTTGTATATTAAGTCTAGTTTAAATTATAATTATGATAACAAACCAATTGAAGGAGCTTCAAGAGAAGATTATGTTTTTACAACTTCTTTTGGTTGGGAATTTAATTAAAATTATTGTTTAATTTCAGTTAAAACTTTATCAGTTTTCAGATTGGTTATCATCTTATCTTTCTCTCCTAAATATCTTCTGCTTCCTAAATAGCGTTTTGTGTTTCCTTCATCGTAGTAGTTGGATTCTGGATTAATAGAACTCATTCTTACTTGTTTTGAAGCATGAATAAATTCGTCTTTTCCATTCCCCAACCATATTCCAACATGAGTAACTTTTTGTTTAGTAGTTTCAGTTGCTTTTCTACCGAAGAACATCAAATCACCTTTTTCTAAATTTTCAAACTTTAAATCAGGATCAACATTTTTTCCAGCATTTATTTGTTGTGAAGCATCACGAGGAATAATAAATCCATTCATATAATAAACAGTTTTTGTAAACCCGCTACAGTCCATCCCTTTAGTAGAAGTACCACCCCAAAGATATGGAGCTCCAATAAATTCTTTAGCATAAGTTTCAACCAATTCAGGCGATGGTTTAACTTCTTCTATCCATTTATTATAGAGTTTACTTTCTGATTTTTTTATAAAAGCAATCCTTTTATCAGGATATTGAACTTTAAAATAATTCTTTTCTACCCCCAAATATTTTAATTGACTACCCAAAACAATATCACTCACTTTTGTTGATAGGTCATCGCTTTTTTCATAAGAATATCCCCAAGGTTGAGTAAAAATTACTTTAGGTGCTTTACTCCATGTTAAGTATTCATCTGTATTCATCAAAATAACTCCACCATGATCAACCCATGAAATATATGCATCAGGAGATTGTACTAAGTAAAAAGTGCCATCATTTTTTAGCATTTTTAATCCCATTCCTAAAAGAGCCTGAGTCGCTAATTCACCCGAATGTTTTGCTTTGGAGCGAATATTTGCAACAGAATTGTTTACTACAGCATATTGTAATTTCCCAACACTTGCATCAGGAAGAATGCTTATGCTGTCAATAATATTAATACCAGAATCTGTAATTTTTTGTTTTAATTTAGCTACAGCTTTAGGTTGATCTGATTCTCCTTTTAAAAGAATTGATTCTCCTTTTTGACTTAAATTAATATCAAATAGGGCAACCCTTTTATCGGGTGCATATGTTTTTTTTATACTATCACTAATATTTTGATATTTTGAAACATCTTGTTTGTTGCTTTTTTTACATGAAGAAATGATAATACCAAACAATATTAATGTTAGTAGTTTTAATGAAATTTTCATAGGATTGTTATTTATTGATTGCGAATTTACAAAATATAAATATTTTATTGCACGTTTATGCGTACATTAATTGTTTGTGCAGATTTAATGAATAAGTTCTATTGTAGCAACATAAGGTCTATGATCTGAAGCGATAGAATCTTGTACGGCTTTACTACTAATTTTTTTCCATTTATTTGTTGGAAGAGATAAGATGTAGTCAATTTTTTTCTCTGGTTTTAAAGAAGGGAAAGTAGCTTGAGGATTTGCTGTATTATAGGTTGCTGTCCATTTTTTTTCAGCTTCATTAATGGTTTGACTTCCAGGGATATCATTTAGATCACCTGCTAAAATTGTTGGATATTTATTTGATGTAAATACCTTATTAATTTTCTTAATTTGTTCGATTCTGGAATGGTTTTTAGCTCTGTAATCTAAATGTGTGCTTATAAATGAAATTGTATCTCCAAAAGGTAAAGCGCTAGTAATCGTAAGTGCCGTTCTTGGTTCTTCATTTGTCTGGTGAGGAAGTGGAATATTTTT
This sequence comes from Flavobacteriia bacterium, assembly GCA_030625645.1. GTDB lineage: Bacteria > Bacteroidota > Bacteroidia > Flavobacteriales > Flavobacteriaceae > Namhaeicola. The sequence goes on from DAOUQH010000085.1 coordinate 5,468, forward strand.
AGAGCTTATGATTTTGTGCTTAGATAAAATTGTAACCCCGTACAGACCATTATCAATCTGTGTAGCCTTTCCAAAAACATAGTTCATCTTGGTTTTTTGAGCTAAAACTTTGGAAAGATCCAAAGAGTTTGATCTTTTAATAACAGAATCTACTTCTTGTAAAGCTACAAAATCAGGATTCTCGTTAAGAATAACTTTAGCAATAGCATCTAAATCAAATTCACCATTATTATTTACTCCGTGATGAATATTATAGGTCATCACTGTGATTGTATCATATTTTTTTTCTTCATGCTCACAACTTATCAATAAAAATAAGAGTACAATAAAGGTAATATGATAATTCATAATTCTAGATTCTTTCTTTTATCCATTTATGGAGGTCATAAAAGTTTTGAGGAGCAACTCCATGTCCAACAGGATATTCTTGGTAAGTGTTTTTAATATCTAGAGCATCTAAAAAGCCAGGAGTTTTTCTTGCCCAGTCAACTGGAATAACTTGATCGGCTGATCCGTGTGAAACAAAAAAATCTAGATTAGTAAATGAATTCTGATTATAACCTTCATCTAATAGATCAAGATTTATATATCCGCTTAAAGCGATAACATGATTAATTTTATCAGGGTTATTCAATGCAAAAGCAGTACTTAAAATTGTACCTTGACTAAATCCGAAAAGGAAAATATTATTGGTATTAACTTTGTACTTATGAATAATTTCTTCAATAAATTGATTGATTTTTGAAATTGCAATTTTTGCTTCGGGGATATCCGAAAATTTACGAGAATCATTGGTGTCAAAATGAATAGTGTACCAAGCATAACTTCCAAATCCTAAAGATAATGGCGCTTGAGCACTTATAACTAATAATTCGTCAGGTAATTCTTCTGCAAAAGAAAACAAATCTTCTTTGTTGCTTCCATAACCGTGAAGCATGAGCAATAAAGGTGGATTTTCAATATTTTTTTTGGGTTGTCTTAGCTGATAGTTTAAGGATAGGTCATTCATATTAGAAAATTAAAAAAAGGTAAGAACATAATTAAAAAAAAGTATTAATAAATTATGTTCTAACCTTTAAATTTTTGTAAAATTAACCAATTGCTTTAAACCATTCTTGGAATTGATCTCCTAAAAGTGGAATCTTTTTTTCTTGCCCTTGTGTAACACCTATAAACCCGATTAGCCAAAGTGCAAAAATACCTAAGTTTAGAATATTACCAATAAAACCAATATCGAGTTGAGTTCTTATAATACCAACAAGAAAACTTAAAAGAATAAGACCTATCATTTGCCTTATGTGGAATGAAACAAATGAATTTTTTTTATTTTGGTTCATAATAAAAGCTACGATAGTACCTATAAAAGTAAGGTAACTAATAATTGCCATTGTTTTTCCTTCTGTAACGGTTTGATTTTCCATTTAATAATTTTTTGATTAGACAGTAAATTTACAAAAAATACTTGTAATATATTAAATGTAAATAATTTGGATATAAGCTATTTTAAAACCAATTCTTTATTTGCAATAATTCCATAAGCAGTTCCTTTCAATTTTTCACCTAAAAATGCTGCGTTTTTTGATTTAGAAAGTATATTTTCTTCTGTAAAAATAAAATCTACATCTGGATTAAATAAGGTGATATTTGCAATTTCTTCTACTTCAATTTTCAATGGTGCTAGGCCAAAAATCTTACGTGGATTTTCACTTAAACATAAAATAGTATTCTCTATATCGATAACATTATGGGTACTTCCAAAAGCACTTTCCAATCCGATTGTTCCAAATTTTGCATTTTCGAATTCTACTTTTTTATGCTCAATATCCATCGGATTATGGTCACTTGTTATGATATCAATAGTGCCATCCTTAACTCCTTTAACTAAAGCAGAGGTGTCTTTTTTGGTACGAAGTGGAGGTGAAACTTTAATATTTGTATTAAAATTCATTAATTCATCATCTGTTAAATTTAAGTGATGTGCTGTTACGCTACATGTAACTTGCAGTCCTTTGTTCTTTGCATCTTTTATTAATTTAACCGATTTTACTGTAGAAATTGTTGGAATATGTAATTTACCTCCAGTATATTCTAATAAATATAAGTCTCTGGCAATGTGTAATTCTTCTGCTAATGCAGGAATTGATTTTAATCCTAGTTTTGTGCTATTTATGCCTTCATTGACGTAACCTAAAGTGGAAGTTGTTTTTTCTTGTGGAAAACTTAGAACCAACGCATCAAAATTTTGTGCATAGAGTAAAGCAATCTTCATTAAATTAGTATTATCAATAGCTTTATTATAATCACCAAAAGCAATTGCTCCCGAGTTTTGCATATCAAACATTTCGGCAAGTTCTTTACCTTCGGCTTTTTGTGTTAAATTGGCAATAGGATATAATTCTACAGCATTACCAAAAGCTTTGTTTTTGATAAACTCTACAGCCGATTTATTATCAATTACAGGGTTCGTATTTGGATTTACAGCGACAGCAGTAAAGCCACTTTTTGCTGCAACTTCCAAACCATGATGAATTGTTTCTCTTTCTTCAAAACCTGGCTCACCAAATGAAACACTTGTATCAAACCATCCTGTTGAAATATGTAGGTTTATTAAATTAACTTCTTTGCAATTTTTAGGAGTTGGAATATTTTTGGCAATTTGAGTAATAATACCTTTTTCAATTAAAATATCTTTGATTTGTTGGTGAAATTTAGAGTTGGGATCTATTATTCTAGCAGATTTTAAAAGTATATTCACGTGTAGTGGATTTAAAATTTGGATCTAATCAATTTATTTAATTTGTTTTTAGAAATTTTTGTAAAATAATTTCAATTACCAAAAATAATAAAGCAAAAATAATAAATAATTGCCATAAATAATGTTTTTTGTTTTGTTCATTTATATCAGAGATTGCTTCTTTAATTGTCGAATAAAAACTCACATTCTCACTTTTTTTAAAAATTTCAATCGGTGAAGAATAATTAATATTGCTTTCATCATTAGAGTAGTTGAAAGCAATGTTTTTAATATTTTCTTGATTTTTTAAAATACTATAGGTGCCTGGTTTTAAAGGTTGTTCATGGGTATTTATCAAGACAGAGTTTGATTTATTTATTTGAAGAGGAATAAATTGATAATCACCTTTTGATATTTCTAATACTTCATCTTCTTGCAATATGGTTTTAATTTGTATTTGATTTTCTTTAGCAATTTCATAGTATAATTTTTGATTGGAAGTATTTTGCATAGCAAAATTATAAAATACCGGAACTACAATGGGCGATGCGGTAAAATTAGTATTTTCTTTATTTAGTGCAGATGCTATCCAATAAATTTTAGCATTATTCTTAGGAATCTCTGAGATAAAATTCGTTCCATTTTCTAATTCTAATATTCCATTTGAACTTGTTAATGAACTTGTATAGTATTGTTTGATAAAAGGATATTGAAAATTTTTAATTTTTGTAGTAAAAACATCTTTAAAAAAAGGATGTTCATAATTTATTTTTGTGATAAGTTTTCTAGAATTTTGCTTGCTGTTAATTTTTCCAATTTCTAGGGTAGAATATAATTGGTTATATGAGTTGATATCAATATTGTTTGAAGGAATGATTACCAAATTGGCACTTTTATTTAGAGAAGATTTAATTGTATTGGCTAATGATAATGAAAAACTTTCCATTTCATTTAAAATTATTAGATCTTGATTGGAAATTGAGCTGAATTCTAATTGTTTAAGGTTAGTATGTTGGAAATTAAATTTATTTTTATCATAGATTTTATGCATAAATAATGCATCTTTTCCTAGAAGTAAGATGTTTTTCTTTTCTGGTTTTGAAATAGTGAAATATA
>DAOUQH010000137.1 GCA_030625645.1 Flavobacteriia bacterium
AATAGAAAATCAAATCATTCACTCTAGTGGATGCAAAGCGCATAACTGTCCTTCGAGTGGCTATGAACTTTTTATTGATTTAAAAAATGACAATATAAATATTTATCACTTTAGAGGAAATACTTTGAGAGTTTATACCGAAAAAGATTGGATTGATTTACCAGAAATCTATAATAATGAAATAGAAACGAAAAAATCGAATGCAAAAATAGGTAGTAATAGTGATGACATGGAATCTACTTATAATATAACACTATAGAAATATTAAATTTATGAAAAAATTATTTTCAACTTTAATCATAATAGTATTATTGATTTCATGCGATCAAAAAAAAGCTATTGACAATCAAGAAGTTCCAAAAACAGAAACTAAAATAGAAATAAAAAAAACACCAGAAAGTAGTAGTATAGTTTCTAAGGAATTTAAAACCAAAACTGGGAAGGTTTTCATCATCAATGAAGAAAAACCTAGTGCCAGTATTAGTAAAATTACAGTAACTCCAAATGGGTTTACTGAAGTTAACGAACCTCTTCTAATGGATGAAAGCGATCCTTTTGATTATGCTCTTGTTGCAGATATTAATGGCGATGGTTTTGATGAATTATATATAATTACTCGCGGTGAAGGTTCTGGTTCGTATGTAAATATTTATGGATTTGCTTCTAATAAAGATAAAAGTGCAACTCCAATTTCTGTACCCGAATTAACAAATGACCAATTTGTGAAATTCTTTCCAAATTACATGGGGCATGATACTTTTTATATGGAAAATAATAAATTAATGAGAAAATACAAACAATATAAAAAAGAAGATGAACAATGTTGCCCTACAGGAGAAATGAAGTATTTAGAATACAAATTAAAATCTGGTGAAGCTTCTTGGATTCTAGAAATAAAAAAATAAATTATTATTATTATTATATTTACAAATAACTTAAACCTCAAACCAATGAAATATTTAAAAAAAATTGCTGTCCTTTTTATACTTTTTCTTACCACAGCAACCTTTGCACAAGAAACCGTAGCAATCTTACCTTTTACTTTTACAGATGATGGCCATTTATCTATCTCTAAAGGGAAAGAAGTACAACATTTTTTAATTGATTATATCCATAGAAAAGGAAAGCATTTCAATGTTACCGTTTTAAACGGAAGAGATATTACAGTCGCTTTAAATAAAGCTGGAATAACCCCAGATACTATTGACAATTTCACAACCAAAGAAATAGCTGATGCTATAGGTGGTGCCGATTATATTTTGATGGGAGAAGTAGAAAGGTCTTTTGAAGGCACTACAAATTTAGAGACAGGGTTTGCCAGTATTAACGATAAAAATTGGAAAAAAACTAATGTTTATGGAGGTTCAACAGGTTCAACAACAAAAAAATACAATGCCAATGTATCCATAAGTATTTTTAGAGGCAATGGTAAAGTAGTCTACGAAAAAAGTAAAGGAAATATTTTTATTGATACCACTACCGACAGCTGGAAAAACACAGTGATTTGGCATGTACGTCACTTCCCTTTTTACGAATAACTGTTTAAATCAATAATAATGCAAAAACATCTTAATAATTTAAGATGTTTTTTTTATTTTTAAGAATAATTATTTCCCTTAACATGAATAAAATATTTTCTATTCTCATTTTGTTTTTCTATATCAATTCTTATGCACAACAAAATTTCACACAAAATGAATTAGGTCTCATTTAACTTAGTCTTCAAAAAAGCTATGTATTAAAAAATACCACTAATGAGTTGATGATGAATAGTGCTGATACTAAAGTAATTAAGCAGAATTTCATTCCCACTCTAGCACTTAACGGAATGTATGCTTATGGCTCAAGAAAACATCTTTTATATAAAAGATGTTGATAAAGCACCTACATTAGATTTTTGTGTATCAAACTTAAAACACAATAAAGATTGCTTTTTAAATTCTTTGAATAGTTATATAAGTGACAGATTAATCTTATCTTTTGATAGCTTGAATAATCCCATTGAAGGCAAAGTAAAAGCTTACCTCCTATTCAATAAAACAGGTGAGCTAAAAATTAAGACAATACGATCAAAAAATAAAAAATTACAAAAAATATTATTCAGATAAAGATTTGAAAAGTAAGTATCAAGATTTTATTAACTCTTTTTTAATAAAAGCCAACTTTAGAGGACATGAAGTTTCAACAGGGCATTTTGCACTATTATTTAGTTATGAAATAGGTACTAAAGGAAAATATCAAATTTCATTTATTTAATAGAACCCAATTCAAAATATGAAAAAACGCTAAATAAAAAGCGATGAAAACAAAAGGCTTTTTACTTCCTGCCACAATTGCTAATCATCCTGTAATATTAAAAGATACAATTGATTTAATTGGAATTGTTCGCAAGAAAAAATCACTTGGATATTGAACAGTACCTGTAAATCATATTAAATAATAAATATAAGATATTTTTTATATTCTATCTTAATTCTTTTTTCTTACTATCATTAAGAACAATGGGTATTTTTTAATTTTTCCTTCTATTTCTCTTTTTGACTCAGTACATATTTTATATGATTTCATTTCAAATCCATTTTTTAATAAAATTGCACTTAATTTGTCTTTGTCAAAACCATTGTGACCATTAAATGTTGAACTATCAGAATGAAAAGAGCCATCTTCTTTAACCAAATCTGCTATGCAGAAATAACCATTTGCTTTTAACATAGAGTTAAATATTTGAAGAACCTTATCTAAATCAACAATATGATGAAGCGTCATTAAAGTATAAATTACATCAAAATCATTTTGGTTTAAATCTTCTTCTAATAAATTTAAATAAACTGGTACGAAATTTTTAATATTTTCATTTTTTATTTTCTCTTGCAAAACTTCAATCATTCCTTGTGAATTATCAACCAAAGTAATAGAATCAAAAGCTTCTTTTAATTCATAGCTCAATAATCCTGTACCACAACCAAACTCCAAAGCCTTCATGACTCCTTTTGGTTTAATAAAATTATTAATTTCTTTTGCGAATATTTTTGCTCTTTCTACTTTTTTTGGATCCTTATCCCAGTCTTTGGCATCTTTATCAAAACTCATTTCTTATACTTTTTTTAAAAAAATCAATCTTATTATTTCTCCTATAAAGTTATAGAAATAAACATAAAAAAAATGAAATTATGTTATTATTTCAATAGCTTTTTTACCTAATAATTTCAAATAAAAACCCTTTCAAGTAAAACTTAAAAGGGTCTATATTATCTTAATAACAATTGTTTTAAACTATAATTCTAAAGCTTTTTTCTCATTGCCATCCATTAAAAACTCTGTCGGATTTTCTAGAGCTTCTTTAACAGCAACTAAAAACCCTACAGATTCTTTACCATCAATAATACGATGGTCATAAGACAATGCTACATACATTATTGGTCTGATTACAACCTTACCATTAATTGCAACTGGTCGTTCAACAATATTATGCATTCCTAAAATTGCACTTTGAGGAGGATTAACAATTGGAGTTGATAACATAGAACCAAAAACTCCACCATTGGTAATGGTAAAAGTTCCTCCTGTCATTTCATCAACAGTTATTTGACCATCACGAGCACGAATAGCCAAACGCTTTACTTCACTTTCAACACCTTTAAAAGTCAGATTATTTGCATTTCTAATCACAGGAACCATCAAACCTTTAGGCCCAGATACTGCTATTGAAATATCGGCAAAATCATAAGAAATTTTAAAGTCTCCATCCATCATTGAATTTACATCTGGAAATAATTCTAAAGCTCTAACAACAGCTAAAGTAAAGAAACTCATAAAGCCTAAACCAACATCGTGTTTGCTTTTAAAGTCTTCTTTGTATTTTTTACGCAAATCAAAAATAGGCTTCATATCAACTTCGTTAAAAGTTGTAAGCATCGCTGTTTCATTTTTCACAGAGACCAAACGTTGTGCAACTTTACGACGTAACATTGAGAGTTTTTTACGCTCACTTTTACGGTTATTATCATTAATAGCTTCTCCCATTGAAGGCACTACTTTTACTGCATCCTCTTTCGTTATTCTACCATCTTTACCTGTTCCAACAACATGAACTGCATCTACCCCTTTTTCATCTAATATTTTTTTTGCAGCAGGAGAAGGAGTACCTGTTGCATAAGTAGATTTGGTTGAATCTTCTTTTGGTACCTCAACTTTTTCATTCGATTTTTTAACCACAGAAGCTGTACTGCCATCTGACTTAGCAGCGCTCATATCTATCAAACAAACCACTGCACCTACAGCAACAGCATCACCCTCTTCTGCTTTAAAAGTAATTATACCGCTTTCTTCGGCAGGTAATTCTAATGTAGCTTTATCAGAATCAACTTCGGCTATAGCCTGATCTTTTTCAACATAATCACCATCTTCTACCAACCAGCTTGCAATTTCTACTTCGGTAATTGATTCCCCCGGAGAGGGAACTTTCATTTCTAAAATCATTTTTATATCTTTTTAATGATAATTATTATTCTTTAATGTAATCAAAAATACTTTCGATTACTCTTTGATGTCTTCTTTTAAATCTTGTTGAAGATCCTGCAGCAGGAACGGAGTAAAATTTACGCGAACGAACTTTTAATTCTTTCAGATCAAAACGCTGTAACATATAACTCCATGCTCCCATATTTCTTGGCTCTTCTTGTGCCCAAATATAATCTTGAGCATTTGCATATTTATCAATTATTTTTTGAATTTTATCTTCATGTAATGGGAACAATTGCTCAATTCTAATCAATGCAATATCATCTCTATTTAAGTTTTTACGCTCAGCCAACAAGTCATAATAAAACTTCCCTGTACAAAAAACCAATCTTTTTACATTACTTGGTTCAATTACATCATCAATCACTTCTTGAAATTCTCCTTCTGTAAAGTCGACTATTTT
>DAOUQH010000131.1 GCA_030625645.1 Flavobacteriia bacterium
AGATTTTTCTGCTGTGGTTAAGCGTAGTAGAAATGTTGCTGAAGGTATGAGTAAAGGCGTTCAATTTTTAATGAAAAAAAATAAAATTGATGTTATTGATGGTTTTGGTAAAATAAAAGCAGGAAAAAAAGTTGATGTTACTGATGCTAATGATAAAGTAACTGAATACAGTGCAGATCATATTATAATTGCAACAGGTGCCCGCTCACGCGAATTACCATTTTTACCAATTGATGGTAAAAAAATTATAGGTTATCGTCAAGCAATGACTTTACCAAAACAACCTAAAAAAATGATTATTGTTGGCTCAGGTGCTATTGGTGTTGAGTTTGCATATTTTTATAATGCAATGGGTACCGAAGTTACTATTGTTGAGTTTTTACCAAATATTGTTCCTTTAGAAGATGAAGAAGTTTCAAAACAATTTGAACGCTCTTTAAAAAAGTCAAAAATTAAAGTAATGACCAATTCTAGTGTTACTAAGGTTGATACTTCTGGAGATGGAGTAGTAGCAACAGTAAGCACTAAAAAAGGTGAAAAAACTTTAGAGGCTGATATTGTTTTATCGGCAGTTGGTATCAAATCAAATATTGAAAATATTGGTTTAGAAGACGTTGGTATTGTTACCGATAAAGATAAGATTTTAGTAAACGATTATTTTCAAACCAATTTACCTGGATATTATGCTATTGGAGATGTAGTTCCTGGTCCGGCATTGGCACATGTCGCTTCCGCGGAGGGAATTACTTGTGTTGAAAAAATAGCAGGTTTAAATCCAGAACCTATTGATTATGGCAATATACCTGGTTGTACTTATGCAAGTCCAGAAATTGCTAGTGTAGGTTTGACTGAAAAACAAGCTTTAGAAAAAGGATATGATTTAAAAGTTGGTAAATTTCCTTTTTCAGCATCAGGTAAAGCCACTGCAGCAGGAACAACAGAAGGTTTTGTAAAAGTAATTTTTGATGCAAAATATGGCGAATGGTTAGGTTGTCATATGATAGGCGCAGGAGTTACCGATATGATTGCCGAAGCTGTTTTGGGTAGAAAATTAGAAACTACTGGGCATGAAGTGTTAAAAACAATTCATCCACATCCAACTATGAGTGAGGCAGTTATGGAAGCTGTTGCAGATGCTTATGATGAAGTGATTCACTTATAGTATTTAATTAAAAGTTAAAGTAAAAAAAATCCTGCAAGTTAAACTTGTAGGATTTTTTTGTAAAATTTGTTTCTCCATTATTTTATAAATTAATTAAATTTCACTTTAAAAAGGAGTTAAAATTTAGACAGCCTCTTGATTAATTTCAGATTTAAATAAAATTACCTTTGTGATCTGTTTTTACTTTCATGCGTTTGTTTCCATTTTCAAGAGTGAGTTTGTATTCCTGTTTTGTTACTCCTGAGTTTTTATGATAATTAATTTTATAAATATCCTCATAAATAATCCATCCAGGAAATCTTTTAGCTACAGATTTAGCTACACAATTTGGAACCTTTATATTTTTGAACTTTTCAATCGTTCTTAAAAGTTGACCATTTTTATCATAAGCAGCCACAATTTTCCCTTCTGGGATAAAAAAAGAAATTGTATAAAAATCATAATCATCACGATAAAACTCTGATTCTGTAATATTAAAATTAGCTATTTTTTGTTCGAGTAATTTTACAGGTACAGGTGCTTCAGTATTATCTACACTACTCAGATATTTATAATTTAATGAGTACACTTCAATTTCAGGTAACATTCCGTCAATAATTACCTGTGCATAAAATTGGGTGGTTAATCCAAGAACTAATAAACCGATTATTAATTTTTTCATGATAAATAGAATTTAGATTAGACATTATATTAAATTACAAAACCTATAACAATAAAAGTGTTCAAAAAAAATAAAAATTTATTTATTAAAGTTTATGAATACTTGTCAAATTTTGTAAAGACTTTATCTTAATTTATATTTTCCTAAACCAGAACTGTTAGGATTATGATAAGCAGGATAATACATGTATCCTGGTACATCTCCAGTTTCTATAACTTGTATTAAAACTAAATCATCATAATCACACTGAATACCAATTTCTATTCCATTTTCATCATACCAAACACCATTGTATAACTCATCAGTTGATCTTGCTGCTACCATTTTTTGAAATTCTGACCATTTTTTATTTCCAATTTTTCCACTGTAATGAAAAGTAATCCAGCCATTTGTATCAAACCATGTGTATGGATAGGTGCCAGTACTTGAAATTAAAGCCTCGTTCCAATGCATTACTAAATTTACATCTCTAAACCTCCAGATGTAACCCCAGAACCATGGAGCTGGTGGATTCCAACTATTACTCCAATCCTTAATCTTCTCAATTTCATATGCATGTTCTGATAAATAGGTTAGATCATCACCAGTATATGATCCCATTCTCCAAAACGGCGTACCTTCATTAATATAGTCACCAATTATTGCATTAAACAAATTTCCATTAAAGTGATGTGCATTCCAGTTGTATCCATATTCATCAAAACCATTGTCTTTTGCAATATCATTTTTTAGGACTTCATTTAATTCTATGGATTGGTCCAATTGATCTTTATCACATGATGAGAAAGTAAAAATCATCATAGATATCATTCCGGTAAAGAATATTAATTTTTTCATAATAATAAAATTTTAAATTTGTAGAGTAAATTTCTGAAATATAAGTATGTAGTACATAGCAATCGTAATGCAAAAAGTTTAAATATTATTGCAAGAATTACAATTTTAATGCATGGATTATAATTTTAAAGCATCATAGATTTATAAGTGATAATAAAATATTGAAGAAAGCTCTCTAAGGTTTTATGGAAATATTTATAATTATATTGGTTTTTTCGACTAGGTCCAAAAAACGTGGTTCATTATATAAAACGGAAAAATGGGGCTTAAGCATCATTCTAGGTAAGTCTTCATCATGCCTACTATAAGCTATTTCAAGATAATCTAAAGCTTCTTGATTTCGGTTTAGAAACAAAGATGCTTGAGCTATTATAGATGGGTTAGAGCAATAGAGAGGAGATTTACCTTTGGCTTTTACAATCCAATAGTCTATAGCTTCTTCAAGACTTGATGTTTCGAATTTTTTTATCATACTTTCGTTTTTCATAATTTCTTGAAATTTTTGGTATGCATACTTAGATTCTTCTTTTTGCCCTGTTATAAACTGTACATACCCAAGACCATCCCATGCAAATGCATGATTAGGAAAAAGTTCCAAAACTTTTTTGAATTGAATTATTGATTCTTCATATTTATTTGCGAAAAAATATTGTTCTGCAACTATACATCCTGCACGCGGGTTCAAAGGGTCAAGTTTTTCTGCTATTAAAGCCTCATTAATTGCCTTTTCTAAATCATTTTTTATCAAATAGTATTTGGATAATTGGGTATGACCATAGGAATTGTTAGGGTCTAATTGTAAACCTTTTTTTGTCATTCTTTTCATCTCTTCCCAGTTCCAGTCAAATTTACCTACTATATTTCCCTTTGTTATATAAGCTTCTGCTAGAAAACTATCCTTTTGTAGTGCTTTATTTACTGCTTCACGACCAAGTTCTACATTCCTAATTTTTTCTGCGGAATCTTGATTAAACATATTCAATGAAATATAAGCTTCAGCAAGAGTCATATATGTTGGAGCAAAATTAGAATCTAGTTGAATAGATTTATTTAAATAATCAAAGGATCTTTTAATTGATTTTGGTGTTTGTTGATTCCATAAATGAAGTCCTTTTAAATAAAATTCATAAGCTTCTGGATTAACTACATAATTAATCTTATTTATTTCTTTTGGGCTAACAACTACATTGATTTCTGTTGCAATTTCGGTGGAAATACCTTTTACAAGATTTAAAACATTTTCAACCTTTTGGATATAACTTTTTTGCCAAATATTTTTTTCTTTTGGAAATGGTTCAATTAACTGAACTATTATTCTAATGCTATCAGAACCATGCATGACAGAGCCTTCTAATAAATAATCTACCCCAAGTTCTTTTGCAATATCTGAAGATAGTTTGTTTTTACCTTTGTAGTTCATTGCCGAGGTTCTTGATATTACTCTCAGGTCATTTCTTTTTGAAAGTTCTAAAGTAATTTGTTCTGTTATTCCATCGGCCAAATAATCTTGATCTCTATTTTCAGACAAATCTAAAAAAGGTAATATAACAATAGATGAATATTCAGGTTTAGGCTTGTCAATTATTAAGTAGCTAATTATTAATAATGCTAAAATTATAAAAGATAAAAGTGCAAATTTAAACGATCTTGAGTGGGGTTGATTGGCTGGTTCTTGTATAATTTCATCTAAAGCAGAAACTTCTTCTTTTTGTTCTTTATAGTCACCTGGTGTAATACCAAAATAATCATGAAAACATTTGTTAAAATAAGAAGGGCTTCTAAAACCTACTTTGTAGGCTATTTCAGAGGCTGTATATGTATTTTTCTCAATTAATTTAGCTGCTTCTTGGAGACGAATTTCACGAATAAGCTGATTTACAGATTTATCGATGGATGCTTTTACTTTTCGCCACATTTGAGACTTACTAAAACCAATTTCAGAAGCTAAATCATCAATACTAAATTTTTCATCTTCTAAATGATTCAGTATGGTTTGTCTCACTTTATTGATAAAAGCCTCATCCATAACCTACTAAAGACTATATTGTGCACTTAAAGTTACGATAAATTACTTGATATCTTCTTCGAATAGGTGTAAATTTTAATTTGTAAATTCTATTTTTTTCTGAAAAGTTAAATACAATTAATATGTATAGAAGAAAAACTATTTAACCTCTGCAACTCCCCAATAATTAAAACTAGCTGGTTTCCAACCTGGAATATACATTTTATCAAGTTGCGTAATTTTAAATCCGTTTTCCAAAATTAGTTTTGGAATATCTTTATTGAGATTGCAACCACCTCCAACTTTTTTCCAAATAGGGTTGATTCTATTTTGCCAGTAAACTGTTTTTTCATCTGGAGCTATTCCATGTTCACAAAAGAGTAGTTTTCCATTAGGCTTTAAAACTCGTTTGATTTCTGATAAAGCTAGTTCAATATTAATAATAGTACATAAAGAGTAGGTAATCACAACAGTATCAAAAGTATGTTTTGAAGCAGGAATATCCTCCGCGAAAGCTTGAATAAATTCAAAATTAAAACCTAAGGTCTTATGGTCAATATTATTGAGCTCCCATATTTCATTAGAAGGATCAATGGCAACTAAACTTTCAACTAATT
>DAOUQH010000055.1 GCA_030625645.1 Flavobacteriia bacterium
TCCATTACCATTCCGTTTTTCGGACTTTCAGAATCTTCAATAGGTTCGCCAATAACGGTTACATATAAATGATAACTGTGACCATGAATGTTTTTACATTTTCCATCGTAGCCATACAAAGCGTGTGCAGATTCAAAATCAAAATGTTTTGTAATTCTTATTCTTTTCATAATTTTTTATATGACTTTTAACTCTTTTCCTACTTTAATGAAAGCCGCAATAGCTTTATCTAAATGCTCTTTTTCATGAGCTGCACTTAGTTGTACTCTAATTCTTGCTTTCTCTTTTGGAACAACCGGGAAGAAAAATCCAATAACGTAAATTCCTTCATCCAGTAACATATTTGCCATTTCTTGTGCTAATTTTGCATTGTATAACATTACAGGTACAATTGCAGCATCAGCGCCAACAAGATCAAATCCTGCAGCTTCCATTTTTGAACGAAAATAATTGGTGTTTTTTTCTAATTTATCTCTTAAACTCGTGTCTGTATCGATTAACTTAAAAACTTTTAAAGATGCTCCAACAATCGCAGGAGCTAACGAATTTGAAAATAAATATGGACGAGATCTCTGACGTAAAATTTCAATAATTTCTTTTTTCCCTGTGGTATAACCTCCCATAGCACCGCCAAGAGCTTTTCCTAGAGTTCCGGTTACAATATCTACTCTACCCATTACATTTTTAAGTTCGAGAGTCCCTCTTCCGGTTTTCCCGATAAATCCAGCAGCATGACATTCGTCAACCATCACCATTGCATCATATTTATCGGCTAAATCACAAATTTTATCGAGTTGTGCTACAATTCCATCCATTGAAAAAACACCATCAGTAACTATAATTTTAAAACGGTGATCCTGCTTGTTTGCTTCTATCAATTGTTTTTCTAGATCTTGCATATCGTTATTAGCATAACGATACCTTGCAGCTTTACAAAGTCTAACACCATCAATAATAGAAGCATGATTTAAAGAATCGGAAATAATAGCATCTTCTTTGCTTAATAAAGGTTCAAAAACACCTCCATTAGCATCAAAAGCTGCAGCATATAAAATTGTATCTTCAGTTTGGTAAAAATCTGCTATTTTTTGTTCTAGTTGTTTATGAATATCTTGTGTTCCACAAATAAATCTAACCGAAGACATACCATAACCATGTGTATCCATAGTATCTTTTGCCGCTTGAATAACTTTAGGGTTATTAGATAAACCAAGATAATTATTTGCACAAAAGTTAATAACTTCTTCGCCTGTTGAAACTTTAATTACTGCATCTTGAGATGATGTAATAATTCTTTCACTTTTATACAACCCTGCTTCTTTAATAGATTGTAATTCGTTTTGTAATTGTTCTTTTATTTTACCGTACATGTTTTTTTATTTGAATATTACAAAAGTAAGGATTCAAAAATTAAGATTTAAAAATTAACATTTAAAATTCTTATTTTTGCATCCTTAAATTAAAATAATTAAACACTATAGAACAAAAGATTGATTAAAATCCATCTTTTTTGAAATTTATCAATTAATATCTATAAATACAAAGTTATGTCACGCGACGAAAAAACAAAACAAAACTGGGAGGAAATTCAGACTAATCTTTCAAAAAAATTTGGAGGAGGAGAAAAATTAGATATTGATGCTATTCTCTTTTTAATAGGAATTCAAGAACTTGGAAAGGGTAATAAAACTTTTTCAAAAGATGAAAAAATGGATATTATGCATATTGCTATTTGTCGCTTATTAGAGCCTTTTGGATATTATGAATTTGATTATTTTGATGAAGATAAATGGCCTCACTACAAAGTTATTACTGAGTTACCAAATCTAAAAGCAGGAGAACAAAGTGTTTTAATGAAAGAAGCTATTGTAATGTATTTTAATGAAAATTGATTTCTGTTAAATAAGCCTTTTTTAGGATTATTCACTTGATGAACACCAAAAGTTTAGAGTTTATCTCTTACGAGAATATAATAAATTATTTAGTCTATGTCTTCAACCTTCTCAACTTTTTTTACATAATGATTAGTATCTCCCATCCAAAAGAAAGTACCATATCTTTCAATATAGGTTAACTTTACTCTAGATCCTTGAAGGTTTTTTAGTTTTTCTAAAACCTCTTTATCTTTAGATTCTACTGAAAAATTAAATTGTTGTTCTTCAGATACACCTTGACTTAATCTACCTTCCCAGGTTTTAAAAACCATCCCTCTTTTTGATATTTTTATCAATTCTCCAGATCTATAACCTTCACTAAAAGTAACATTATATACAAATAATAAATAGGCTATAAATACTATAATAGCTATAATAATACCGATGCTTAAAAATTTTTTCATTTTATTTATTTTTTTGAAGGGATAAATATAATAAAATTCTAATGGTTAAATAAGTTGATGAAATTTATTTGTATATTTATTTAATTATTAATTCTAATACAAACATATATGACTACTATTATTCCTATTATTTTTATTATACTATTTCTTATAATTTCAGGTTTATTTATTGTAAAACAACAAACTGCTGTAATTATTGAGCGTTTTGGAAAGTTTCAAAGTGTCCGCCATGCTGGTTTGAACTTAAAAATTCCTTTAGTTGATAGAATTGCAACTCGTATGAGCCTACGAATTCAACAATTAGATGTTACCGTTGAAACAAAAACAAAAGATGATGTTTTTGTTCATTTAAAAATATCTGTCCAATTTCAAATAAAAAGAGATCATGTTTATGATGCTTTTTATAAACTACAAAATCCATCTGAGCAATTAACAGCTTATATTTTTGATTTAGTTAGAGCTGAAGTTCCTAAAATGATATTAGATGATGTTTTTGAGAAAAAAGATGATATTGCACAAGCTATTCAACGTGATTTAAAAGAAGCTATGTTAAATTATGGATATGATATTATTAAAGCTTTGGTTACAGATATTGATCCTGATTCATCAGTAAAAGAAGCTATGAATAGAATTAATGCTGCCGAACGTGAAAAAGTTGCTGCACAACACGAAGGTGATGCACAACGTATTTTAATTGTAGAACGTGCTAAAGCGGAAGCAGAAAGTAAAAGATTACAAGGAAGAGGTATTGCAGATCAACGTAGGGAAATTGCACGAGGTTTAGAAGAAAGTGTTGATACGCTTAATAGTGCAGGTATTAATCCTCAAGAAGCTTCAGCATTAATTGTAATTACGCAACATTATGACACTTTACAATCTATTGGAGCAGATTCTAGTAGTAATTTAATTTTGTTACCAAATAATCCTAATGCAGCAAGTAGTATGTTAAATGATATGACTGCTTCTTTGTTAGCTGCAAGTAAGATAAATGAAGCTGATAAAAAAAGAGACTTAAAAAATAATTAGTTTTATACTTAAGTTCTTAAAAAAAACCTCAAATATTAAAATATTTGAGGTTTTTTTACTTGTAAATTATTAATAAAAATTATTTTTTCTTTTCTTCTTTTTTCTTTTCTTCTTGATCTTCTTCTTCAGTTGTGGCATTTTTAAATTCCTTAATACCTGTACCTAAACCTTTCATTAGTTCGGGTAATTTTTTTCCTCCAAAAAGTAAAAGAATTGCTAATCCAATAATAATCCATTGCCATGGACCAACAAAGCCTAAAAATATTGTTTGTAACATGATTTTAAATTTTAATAATGCAAAGGTAATAATTAAACTAGATAAACATCAACTTGTTATAAAATTTTAACTAATAACTAATCTTCATTATAAATATTTCCTCCTAAAGATTCTTGTTTTTTAATAGATTTAGGTTTTCCGGTATATTTAATTGTAGCGCCTAAATTTGAACTTGCATCTAACATCTCTTCTACATTAATATCTGCTTTTCCCCCTGTTGAACAAGAAATATCAGTATATTTTGTAACCAATTCTTTAGCTTTATAAATTCCGCCTGAATTAACAATAACATCTTGGTTTTTAGCTTTTCCTTCTAAAATTATTTCACCTGCAGCATATGATTTTACTTGTAAATATTCAATATTAACTTCTAATTCTATTCTTCCTGCTGATTCAGCTTTTAAATCTAAATTTTGTTGCTTAATTTTATCTGCACAAACAATTTTAGAAGCTTCATTAGCATTAATAGTATGTAATTCACCTGCAAAAAATAATTTTATATTTACTTCATCTCTCGATAGTTTTTCTAATAAAGAAAGTGATAGTTTTACTGTTTCATTTACATTTTTAACAACAACTTCGTTTGATTTACTCCCTGTAATTTCAATTTTATTTTTATTAGATTTTATTAATTCTACTTCTAAACCATTAAAAACTTTTACTGTATGATAATCTCCTAATGATTTTGTTATTTTTTCTTGTGAAAAAGTAAGACTTGTTGTTAATAATAATAATAATAATATTTTTTTCATGACTATAGTTTTTTAATTTTCAATCAAATAATAATCTAATTGTTTCTTTTCTAAGTTAGCATTTTTAACTTTAACAGTTACAATATCTCCTAATTGGTATAAATTTTTTGTTGCTTGTCCTACCAATGCGTATTGCGATTCGTCAAAGATATAATAATCACTTTTAATATCGCGAGTTCTTACCATTCCTTCACATTTATTTTCTATAATTTCTACATAAATACCCCATTCTGTAACTCCAGAAATCACTCCTTCAAATTCCATATTTTGATGATCTTCCATAAATTTTACTTGCATATACTTTATAGAATCTCTTTCTGCTCTTGTAGCTAATACTTCCCTTTCGGATGAGTGCTTACATTTCTCTTCATAAATTTCTTTATTTTGAGATTTCCTCCATCTAAATAATGTTGTAAAAGTCGATGAACCATCACATCTGGATATCGACGAATAGGAGAAGTAAAATGTGTATAATAATCAAATGCTAATCCGTAATGACCAATATTTTGAGTTGTGTATTCTGCCTTACTCATCGATCTAATAGTAAGTGTTTCCACCATATTAGATTCGGCTTTTCCATGCACATCTTTTAATAATTTATTTAAAGAATCAGATGTTTTCTTTTTGGATTCTGTATTGATTTTATATCCAAATTTATTTATAATCCCTTGTAAAGCCGTTAGTTTATCAATATTTGGTTCATCATGAACACGATAAACAAAAGTTTTTTCCTTATTTTTTTTGTTTCCTTTTTCATGTAAATTAGTGCTTTTTCCAATAAACTCAGCTACTTTTTTATTAGCTAAAAGCATAAATTCTTCAATTAATTTATGTGCATCTTTTGATTCTTTTACATAAACTCCTATCGGATCTAAATTTTCATCTAAATTGAATTTTACTTCTGTTTTATCAAAAGAAATTGCGCCATTTTTCATTCGCCTTTTCCTTATTATTTTAGCTAATTCATCTAATTTTAGAATGGCTTTTTTAATATTATTATCCTTAAATTCAGAAGTGTTTTCAATTATTTCTTGCGCATCTTCATAAGTAAATCTTTTATCAGATAAAGTAACAGTTCTACCAAACCATTGTTTTATAATATGTGCTTTTTCATCTATTTCAAATAAAGCAGAAAATGTTAATTTTTCCTCATTTGGTCGTAAAGAACATACATTATTAGATAAAATTTCTGGTAACATTGGTACTACCCTATCTACCAAATATACCGAAGTTGCACGATTATAAGCTTCTTCTTCTAAAATAGTATTTTCATCAACATAATGAGAAACATCTGCAATGTGAATTCCTATTTCATAATTACCATTTTCTAAAACTTTAAAAGATAAAGCATCATCAAAATCTTTTGCATCTTTCGGATCAATAGTAAAAGTCAATTCACTACGCATATCTTTTCTTTTTGCAATTTCTTTTTCGGTAATTTCTATAGAAATTTTAGATGCAAATTCTTCTACTTCATTCGGAAATTTATAAGGTAAACCGTATTCCAATAGAATAGAATGAATTTCTGTATCATGATCCCCTGGCATACCTAAAACTTCAATTATTTCTCCAAAAGGATTTTTTGAAGTATCTGGCCAATCGGTAAGTTTTACCAATACTTTTTCACCGTCTTTTGCTTCTTTTAATTTACTCTGTGAAACAAAAATATCACTATACATTTTTGAACTATCAGGTATTACAAATCCAAAATTCTTATTCATTTGTAAAACACCAACAAATTCTGTTTTAGCTCTTTCAATAATCTCTACAATATCTCCTTCTTGCTTTTTATTTTTTTTTCTTTTATATAAATAAACCTTAACATAATCACTATGTAAAGCTTTATTTAAGTTTCTTGAAGGTACATATACATCTTCTTCTAATTCTTTACAAATAACATAAGCATTACCTCTAGTAGTAATATCAACTGTACCATAAACATATTTTTCTTCAGGTATTAATTTATATTTTCCTTTATGCTCCTCCTCTACTTTTTCTCTTTGATGTAAATCTTGTAAAATTATAATAATTTGATTTATTCTTTCTTCATCAAAAATTTTAAGTTCTCCTGCAATTTGTTTGTAATTAAGAGCTTGGTTTGGATGACTACTTAATACTTTATAAATATCTCTTTTAATTTTTCTTAATTGTTTATTTGATTTTTTTTTATTCGACATAAAATTATATTAATTTATAAAGTATAAATGTACTGATAAAAAATAAAGCATATCATATAGTTTACTGTTATTAAAATATTAACATTTATGTAACATATTTTATTTTCATCCGTCTATAAAGTATAATAATCTTTTTTAAATAGATAGTGAAAACTTTACATAAAATATTATTTATTTGCTTTGCTATAATTTTAGTAATTATAATAATTACTAAAATTAGTATTGATCAATCTTTTACAAAAGCAGAGTGTGAACAAATTACTGTAGATAAAATTTCTAATACAATTCTCCAAAAAACTAAACAAGTTTAAAAATAAATAAACTCTATATTTTTAATAATTTTTTATTTTATCAACAATTATAATATATACATATGTTTATTTAATAAATTTTAAAAAATAAATGATGGTATATATAGCTTGTTAATATGTAGAATAAATATATTTAAAATTATTTGGAAATATTACTTTTAAAAAACAATTAACATGTTATTAATATTTAATAATCTAAAAATCAATGTTAATTTAAAACTTATTAACACAGGTTATAAATTATATTAACTAAAAATTATTTATAACTTTTTTAAATATATTTATAATAACATTGTTAAAATGTGTTAATAAAAATAGATTAAATAATTATAATAATATTTGTTTATTAAAACCTAATTATAGTATTGTAAAATTATTTTTAAAATTAAAATAAACTTTTAAAAAAGAAGCATTAATTAATTAACAATTATATAATATCATAAAGTATTAAAAATCAATAAACTTCAAAAATCTATTAACAACTATATATTTTTATGTTTATAACCTTCAAAAATGTAAATTTGTAAAGATTTTAAATATTATTATAATGACAATAGCAATTGGTAATGATCATACTGGTACTCAATATAAATTTTCAATTCTAAAAAAATTAGAAGAACACGGTATAAAAGTAATAAATTTTGGTACAGATACTAATAAAAGTATGGATTATCCGGATTCTATTCATCCAGTTGCAACAGCTGTTGAAAGAGGAAATGCAGATTTTGGAATTATTCTTTGCGGAAGTGGCAATGGTGCAGCAATGACTGCTAATCACCATCAAGGAATAAGAGCCGCTTTATGTTGGAATAATGAATTAGTAGCTTTAGCAAGAGAACATAATAATGCTAATATTTTAAGCATTCCGGCTAGATATGTAAGTGAACAACAAGCTTTAGATTTTGTAAATATTTTTTTAAACTCTGAATTTGAAGGTGGAAGACACGAACGAAGAGTAGATAAAATACCTCTTATTCAATGTTAGTATATGAGTCATTCCCATTCCCATAATAATGATACAATTTCTGGTAAAAAATTATTAATAACAATATTTTTAAATATTGGTATTACTACAGCACAACTTATTGGTGGATTTATTTCTGGATCATTAGCTCTAATTTCAGATGCTGTTCATAATTTATCTGATGTTGTTTCATTAATAATTAGTTATATAGCTAATTTATTATCTAATAAAAAGGAACAATCACTTTATAAAACTTTTGGTTATAAACGAGCTGAAATTATTGCTGCTTTTATTAATTCAGCTTCTTTAATAGTTATAGCAATATTTTTAGCAATAGAAGCAATTAAGAGATTTCAAAATCCTCAAGAAATTCAAACTAATCTTGTTATTACTCTTGCTCTTATTGCAATTTTAGGAAATGGTTTTAGTGTTTTTTTACTAAGAAAAGAAGCAAACCATAATTTAAATATGAAGTCGGCATATTTGCATTTATTAACCGATATGTTAGCTTCAATTGCTGTATTGGTTGGAGGATTATTAATGAAATATTATCAAATTTTTTGGATAGATTCTGTTTTAACAATTTTAATTTCAATCTATCTTTTATATATGAGTTGGGATATTTTTATTGATTCATTACAAATATTAATGCTATTTGCTCCAAAAAAAATTATAATAAAAGATGTTCAACAAGAAATTTTAAAGATAGATGAAATTAGAAATATTCATCATGTTCATGTTTGGCAATTAAATGATAAGGATATCCATTTTGAAGCGCATATAGAATTTAAAAAGGACATAACTTTATCACAATTTGATATAATTTGTTTTCAGGTTGAAGAATTATTACTTCATAAATTCCAAATAAACCACTGTAATTTACAACCTGAATTTGATAGAGATGATAATAAAGAATTTATTGTTCAGGATTAATACTCTAAAAAATGAATTGGTTTTTAAAAACATTTAATGAGCTAACAACAGAAGAGTTTCATAATATTTTACAATTAAGAATCAATGTTTTTGTAGTTGAACAAAATTGTCCTTATCCTGAGTTGGATGGAAAAGATAAAAAAGCAGTTCATTTTTTCGCTGCAGCTGAAGATAATCCTTCTCAAATTATAGCTTATACTAGATTATTTAAACCAGGAGATTATTATAAAGAAGCATCAATTGGGAGAGTGGTGGTTCATCAAATATTTAGAAAAAAAGAAATAGGACACGAGTTAATATATAAATCTATTCAACATATTGAACAATTATTTAAAACTTCAGAAATTAAAATTGGAGCCCAAACATATTTAAAAAAGTTTTACGAAGTTCATGGTTTTAAAAAGATAGGAGAAGAATATATTGAAGATGGAATACCTCATATTTATATGATAGGAGAAAAAAAGCTAAAACAAACTTAATTGCTTTTTACCCCCTTCTAATTCTAATAATTTTTCCTTACTTTTTAAACCACCTGCATAACCAACAAGAGATCCATTACTTCCAATAATTCTATGACAAGGAATAATAATTGCAATAGCATTTGCTCCATTTGCAGAAGCAACAGCTCTAACAGCTTTAGTGTTTCCAATAGTTTTTGATAAACCTAAATAAGATTCCGTTTTACCATAAGGAATTTGTTTTAAAGCATCCCATACAGTTTTTTGAAAATCAGTTCCAATTAAAAGAAGTGAAATATTAAAAAGAGATCTTTCTTTATTAAAATATTCAGAAAGCTGTATTTTAGTTTCTTCAATAACAATTGAATTTTCTACTATAAAATCAGCGTTTAACTCTTTTTTTATTCGGCTATCTATAGCAGTTCTCATTTTTCTATATCTCCAATCACACAAGCATAACTGTTCATTAAACGAACCTAAAATAAGTTCGCCATAAGGAGTTTTATAATATTGTATTTTGATTTTATTTTCCAACCTGTATCATTTCTTTACCAACATTCGTTTTATCTCGTTTAACTTCATCAATGCTTCAATAGGAGTAAGAGTATCAATATTTGTAGATAAAATTTCTTCTTTTATTTCTTCTAAAAGAGGATCATCCATATTAAAAAAGCTCAATTGCATATCTTCTTCACTTGCTTTTTTTAATTTTTCCTGCACATCTTCAGATGCATGACTTTTTTCTAAACGATTTAATAATTTATTTGCCTTATGAATTACAAGAGTTGGCATTCCGGCTAATTTAGCAACATGAATTCCAAAACTATGCTTACTACCACCAGAAACTAATTTTCTTAAAAAGATTACATTATCTTTTAGTTCTTTAACCGAGACGTTGAAGTTTTTTATTCGTTCAAAAGTTTCGGTCATATCATTAAGTTCGTGATAATGTGTAGCAAATAATGTTTTTGCTTTTGTAGGATGTTCATGTAAGTATTCGGCTATAGCCCAAGCAATAGAAATTCCATCATAAGTACTAGTTCCACGACCAATTTCATCTAATAGAATTAAACTTCTATCGCTTAGATTATTTAAAATACTTGCAGTTTCATTCATTTCTACCATAAAAGTTGATTCGCCCATCGAAATATTATCGCTTGCACCAACACGAGTAAAAATTTTATCAATTACCCCTATTCTAGCATTTTGAGCCGGAACATAACTTCCCATTTGCGCCAATAGAACAATCAAGGCAGTTTGCCGTAAAATAGCCGATTTACCACTCATGTTTGGCCCAGTAATCATAATAATTTGCTGTTGGTTTCTATTTAAAACCAAATCATTTGCAATATATTCTTCACCAACGGGTAATTGTTTTTCTATAACAGGATGGCGACCATTTTTTATTTCAAGATCAGTACTTTCATCAATTATAGGTTTTATATAACTATTTTCAATTGCATTTTGAGCAAACGAAGCTAAACAATCTATTTGCGCAATAATATGTGCATTTTTTTGAATTGGAGAAATATAAGGAAGCATAAATTGTAGCAAGTCATAAAAAATGCTTTGTTCAATTTTACCTATTTTTTCCTGTGCACCAAGAATTTTTTCTTCATATTCTTTTAATTCTTCGGTAATATATCTTTCTGCCGAAACTAAAGTTTGTTTCCTTATCCATTCTTCAGGAACCTTATCTTTATGTGTATTTCTTACTTCAATATAATAACCAAAAACATTATTAAAAGCAATTTTTAATGAACTGATTCCTGTGCGTTCTATTTCTCTTTCAAGCATGGCATTTAGATAATTCTTACCTGAAGTTGAAATAGCTCTTAGTTCATCTAATTCTTCCGAAACACCACTTGTAATTACACCACCTTTATTAATATTTACAGGAGCATCTTGATTAATGCTTTTTAATATTTTTTCTCTTAAAACTAAACAATTATCAATTTGTTTACTAAGTATTTGTAAAGATTTATTATTACTTTTTTTAGTAATTTCTTTTATAGGAACAATCGCATTAAGCGAATTTTTTAAAAGTACAACTTCACGCGGATTTATCTTACCGGTAGCAACTTTTGAGATTAAGCGTTCTATATCACTTATTTGTTTTATTTGATAGGTAATTTTATAAAAAACAGTTTCATTTTCAATTAAATATTTTACAATTTCATGACGATTTTTAATTTCATCAATATTTTTTAAAGGAAGTGCCATCCAACGTTTTAAAAGTCTTCCGCCCATAGGCGAAATAGTTTTATCAATAACATCTAATAAAGTAACAGCATTTGGTGAAGAGGAATGATATAATTCTAAATTTCTAATAGTAAATCTATCCATCCAAACATAATGACCTTCTAAAATTCGTTGAATATTAGTAATATGATCGAGCTTTTTATGTTGGGTTTCTGAAAGGTAAAACAAAATTGCTCCGGCAGAAATTATCCCCTCTGTAAGATCTGTTATTCCGAAACCTTTTAATGAATTAATCTTAAAATGATTATTTAAAGTTTCGTTGGCATAATCTGGTTTAAAAACCCAGTCTTCCAAATAAAAAGTATAGAATTGCTCTCCAAAAAGCTCATTGAATTTTAACTTATTTTGTTTTTGAACCAAGATTTCACTTGGATTAAAATTTTGTAACAATTTATCTATATACTCAGCATTTCCCTGAGCAGTTAAGAATTCACCTGTTGAAACATCGAGAAAAGAAACACCTATTTTCTTTTTACCAAAATGAATTGCAGCTAAAAAATTATTAATATTTGATTGTAAAACCTCATCATTAAGCGCAACACCAGGTGTAACTAATTCTGTAACACCTCTTTTTACAATAGTTTTGGTCATTTTAGGATCTTCCAACTGATCGCAAATCGCAACTCGTAAACCTGATTTCACCAATTTTGGTAAATAAGTATTTAAAGAATGATGTGGAAACCCAGCTAAAGCTGTTTCAGTTTCACTTCCAGCACCTCTTTTAGTAAGAACAATACCTAGAATTTTGGCTGCTTTTTTGGCATCCTCTCCAAAGGTTTCGTAAAAATCACCAACTCTAAAAAGCAACATAGCATCGGGATATTTAGTTTTGATACTATTGTATTGCTTCATTAAAGGAGTTACTTTCTTTTCTTTTCTTTTTGCCAATTTTTAGGTGTTTTTTATATTAAATTTGTAGTTGCTAGGTTAACAAATCCCTATAGTGACAAAGATAGAATATTAAAAGTAAAATGAAAACGCAATTAAACGAAATACTTGGAGAATTAAAATCTCTTTCTAATCCGGAAATTAAAGCTTATAAAGCCAAAAAATTTGGAATTGTGTGTGATAATTCATGGGGAATATACCAAAAAGATATTTCTACTCTAGCTAAAAAAATTGGTAAAAATACAAAGGTTGGAATTGAATTATTTAATACCGGAAATTACGATGCACAATTACTTTGTGCTAAAATTTGTAAACCCAAAGAAATTTCAGAAGACCAAATGGATAAATGGATTACCCATTTTAATACGTGGGAAATTTGCGACTCCTTTTGTATGCAACTTTTTAAATTCCATCCTTTAGCAGTTGAGAAAGCTTTAGAATGGAGTAAACTTGAAAATGAATTTGAAAAAAGAGCTGGATTTGTTTT
>DAOUQH010000134.1 GCA_030625645.1 Flavobacteriia bacterium
ATAATAATAATTTTGAGTACACTTTGGGTTGCAATTGGTTCTTTAAAGGACATAAAAACAAACTAACTTTTGATTATTCTTATTTAAAATATAATGAATTTAATCCTTATTTTAAATCTGGAAATAGATTTAGACTACAATGGGATATTTCTATTTTTTAGTTAAAATACTTTTATCACACGCTCTATACTGCTTAAATACCCTAAACCAAATAGATTAAGATGCACTAAATTAGGATATAAATTATGAATTTGGATTCTATTTTTCCAATCTTTTTCTAAAGGAAAAATATTATCGTAATGTGTAAGATATGAGTTGTCAAAACCACCAAACATTTGTGTCATAGATATATCAATTTCTCGATGTCCATAATATATTGCCGGATCGATAAAAATAGGAGTATTATTTTTACTTTTCATTATATTTCCTCCCCAAAGATCACCGTGTACTAAAGAAGGTTTTTCAAGTGGAATAATTTCATTCACTCTTTGATAAAAGTTTTCAAAAGATCTCAAATGTTTTGTTTTAAGTAAATTATTATCATAAGCAGATTTAACCAACGGCATCAACCTGTTTTCAATAAAAAATGAATTCCATAAAGATTTTTGAGTATTATTTTGATTTAGCGAACCAATATAATTATTGTAATCTAATCCAAAAATATTACCAAAGCATTGATGAACTTTCACAAGATCTTTGGCAAAATTTTTCCAAAATATATTATCAGCAGAGCTTTCTGTAATAAATTCTAATAGTAAAAATTGGTAATTAGAATTTGAAAAGGTAAGTATCACTTTTGGTACTTTTGCTCCTGTTTGTGCGATTAATTCTAAACCCATCTTTTCTTTTGTAAACATCTTTGGGTAGGAGTCCCTTCGGTTTACTTTTAAAGCATAAATATTATTCGAAGTTTCAATTTTAAAAGCATCATTAATATCTCCACCAGATAGTCGAGTAATTCTATTAATTTTTTCAAATAATTTTTCTTCTAATTGTATTTTGAAATGCATGATTATTTGAGTATATAAGAAAAATGTATTGCTAAGATAACAAAAAAACTGATTAAGAAATCCCATCAATCAACGGCATTTTTCTAAACTTAAATGTATATTAGCAGGTAACTAGAGAAACTAACTATTGTGAAATATTTAAGTGAATATAGGAATCTTGAAGCTACTAAAAAAGTTTTAAAAGAAATTGAAAAGACCATTACAAAACCATGGAATATCATGGAAATTTGTGGAGGTCAGACACATGGTTTGGTTAAAAATGGAATTTTGGATTTATTGCCAGAAAAAGTTAGAATGATTCATGGTCCTGGTTGTCCGGTTTGTGTTACTCCACTAAATTTAATTGATAAGGCGATTGAATTATTAGAAAAAGGTGTAATTGTTTGTTCTTTTGGCGATATGATTCGCGTACCAGGAAGTAAAAAAAGTTTACTCGAAGTAAAAGCAGAAGGAGGAGATCTTAGAATTTTATATTCGCCATTAGAAGCTGTAAATATTGCCAAAAATAATCCCGATAAAGAAGTTGTTTTTTTTGCTGTAGGATTTGAAACTACAGCCCCAGCAAACGCACTTTCTGTTTTGCATGCCCAAAAAGAAGGTGTTAAAAATTACTCCATTTTAGTTTCTCATGTTTTGGTTCCACCGGCAATGGAAGCAATTTTATCTGATGAATTTAGTAGTATTGATGCATTTTTAGGTGCTGGTCATGTTTGTGCGATAATGGGATATCAAGAATATTTTCCATTGGCTAAAAAATATATGGTACCAATTATTATTACAGGTTTTGAACCTTTAGATTTAGTACAAGGTATATTATTTGCAGTAAAACAATTAGAAAAGGGGAGTTATGAAGTAGAAAATCAATATGCAAGAGTCGTTAAAGAGAAAGGAAATGAAGCTGCTATAAATGTGATTAATAAAGTATTTGAAGTAGGAGATAGAGAATGGCGAGGAATTGGAGAAATACCTAATAGTGGGTATAAACTTAGAGAAGAATTTAAAAATTTTGATGCCGAATTAAAATTTGGAATTAGTAATATTAAAGTTCCGGAAAATTCTAAGTGTATTGCCGGAGAAATATTAAAAGGAATTAAAAAACCTAACCAATGTAGTGAGTTTGGTAAAACCTGTACGCCTGCAAATCCATTGGGAGCACCAATGGTTTCTTCGGAAGGAGCTTGTGCAGCATACTATCATTTTCAGACAATTTAATTATAAAGGATGGACACAAAAAATTTAGGATTCGATACTATTAATTTAGGTCATGGAAGTGGAGGAACAATGACCAGAGATTTATTAGATAAAATAATTTTTAAAACTTTTGATAACCCATATCTAAATCAGAAACACGATGGCTCTATCGTTAAATTTGACGGTGAAATAGCAATCTCTACAGATAGTTTTGTGATTTCACCCATTTTTTTTAAAGGAGGAAATATTGGTGAATTAGCCGTTAACGGAACTGTAAATGACGTTGCCATGTGTGGTGCAATTCCCAAATATTTATCACTTGCATTTATTGTAGAAGAAGGGTTAAAAATTGATGAATTTATTAAAATTGTCAATTCTGTTAAAGCTGCAGCTGATGAAAGTGGTGTTTTGATTATTACTGGAGACACAAAAGTTGTAGAGCGTGGAAAAGGCGATAAAATATTTATTAATACTACTGGTTTTGGAGAAGTTCATCCTAAAGCAAAAATAACAACAGATAATATAAAGATTGGTGATAAGATAATTGTAAATGGTTTTATCGCACAACATGGAATGGCAATTATGTCGCAAAGAGAAGGTTTGCAATTTGAATCGACTATTGAGAGTGATACCACAAATGTAAATTATTTGGTAAATGATCTATTGGATAAGTTTGGTGATAAAATCCACTTATTTAGAGATCCAACCCGAGGGGGTTTAGCTAGTGTTTTATCAGAAATTGCAGGAGATATCAATAAAGGAGTAGCAATTTATGAAAAAGATATTCCGCTAGAAAAACAAGTTGCTGCTGCTTGTGAGATTTTAGGATTAGATCCACTTTATGTTGCAAATGAAGGTGTATTTTTAACTATAGTTGATTCTGCTGTAGCGGAGGAGGTTTTAGATTTAATGAAAAAAGATGAAAAGGGTAAAAATTCAATTTGTGTAGGAGAGATTACCAAAAATCATCCAACAAAAGTTGTTATGCAAAGTTTAATTGGCGGGAAAAGAATTGTGACTCCGTTAATTGGAGAGCAGTTACCACGAATCTGTTAAAATGAAAATTTAGAAATAGATTAATCTACAATATTAGGATCACGCATTAATTTAAATTTATCTACTGGCATTTCTACAAAGTGCTCTAGCATTTCTTGAATATCACCTTCAACAACCGAGAGATCTTCTCTTATTAATTGAACAAGATTGTCAAGTGAAATAAAATAGTCTTCAAAAGTTTCTTCCCCTAGAGGAGTTTCTAATTTTTGATAAATATTAGCAAGAAAATTTTCATGTTTTTTAAAGTATTTCACAAAGTGATTTATTTGTTTTTTATTCATACTTCTTGGGTACATACAACCATAAATTTTTAGCTGAACGATAAATTGAGAAAACCCTGAAACTAAATCAGCATTAGCAACCATTGCAGCTTCTCCAATTTTATTTTCAATTTCTTCAATTTCTTCCTTATCAATAACATTATCATCATCCATTCTAAAAATAACCTCTAATATTGATTGGTACAAATCAATTTTTTTATCAAATAGGCGCTTAGCAAATTCCCCTTCTCTTTCGTGTCTTGTTTGAAGTTTCATTACAACCATCATTGCTGTAACAGTAAATGATGCACCTAAAGTTGCTGCTAAAATTTCTATAGTAAAATCATTTACTCCTTGCTTAAAGAACAGATGTAAAAATAGAAAGGCAAAAATCGCAAAAATTGCTGCATATAGAACAATTAAATTATCGCTTATTCTCTTAGGCTTTTTCATAAAAGAAAGTTTATTTAGCCTCAAAGGTGCAAAAAAATTAATTACTAAACAACCAATAAATACCAATTATTATTGCAAAAATACCTCCAGCCAAGCGGATACCCTTGTAAAAATCTTCATTATGTTCTTGATTTGCCAAGGAAGCAATTCTACCAATAGTTAAAGCGTAAACAGTCATTGCCAAAACAGTACCTATTGCAAATCCTATAATATATTGTACGGCATCAGATTTATCGGTAAAACCTAAAATAGGAATAAACAAGATAAAATGTGCTATTCCGGCCAAACCATGTAAGACTCCTACCGTAAATGAAGAGAAATAATTCTTTTTAACCGAATCTACATGTATATGTTGGTGATTTTTTATATGCGAATGATCATGATTGTGCGTGTGAATAACTGGAGATTCTTCACTATGAACATGCAAGTGTTTATGATTTTTATTTTTTGAAAATATTTGATAAAATGCCCATAAACCAATGAAAATTAAAACAACGCCAACCAATTGCTCACTATATTTAGATATTTTTTCAATTGGGATAAAATCTTTAAAAAGAATAAAGAGAACTCCAATAAATAGCATTCCAATTAGATGGCCTAATCCCCAGAATAATCCAACTTTCCAGGCTTTTTTCTTAGACTCTATAGCAAAAGGCGTAATAGCAGCCAAATGATCCGGACCAGTGATTACATGGAATATTGCTGCAATTAAGCCGGCATAAAGAGGTAGCTGCATAATTAATAAAAAATAAAGAGTGTAATTAAGTAAAAACTAATAAGTAATATAGGCCAAAAACTTAATTTAAAAATAAGATTTTGCTTGTATTCTAAAAGTGGATATTTATTGGTTTTGATATATAACAATACTGATGTTGCCATTATTGCCAACATAAGGTACATAATAAAATACAAACTTTCTAAATAGGTAAGTCCTGGAGTTTCAATAGAATCTCTAAGCTGTATATGTGAAATAATTAGAACAAAAAAGAAACCTCCAGCAGCCTGAACAATATTTAAAGCTCCACCTTCTTTAATTTCTCCATTTGCTTTTTCAATAGTAAACGGTAAT
>DAOUQH010000015.1 GCA_030625645.1 Flavobacteriia bacterium
TTTGTAGCATGGTGCACTCTATGATGTGCAGGTGTGTTGAAAATTGTTTCAAACCATTTTGGCATTTTATCAATAAGCTCTGTATGGATCCAATATTGATAGATTAAACTAATAGACATTTGCGTTAAGATCATAAGTGGGTGAAATCCAATAAAAGCCATCCATGTCCAAAAAATAAATGAAACAAATATTCCGCTCCAAGTTTGGCGTAACGCCGTGGCTAAACTATATTTTTGAGAAGAATGGTGTACAATGTGAGAAGCCCAAAAGAAACGATTTTCATGACTAATTCTATGAAACCAATAATATGAAAAATCATCTGCAAAGAAGATTAAAACCCAAGACCACCATGTAAAAGGAATGTCGAAAATTCTATAATTCAAATAAATATATGTTAAAACACCGATTACAATAATTTTGCTTAGCAAACTTAATATCACATTTCCAATTCCCATTGCAAGCGAAGAAGAAGCATCTTTAATTTCATAAACTTTCATGTTCCTTTTATTTGTAATCACTATTTCGAAAATAAGAGTAATAATAAAAAATGGAATAGCATAGTAAATTAAATTAGGTATTTCAGGTATATGCATTTGTGTGGTCTTTAGTGTTATACACAGATAAAATTACATAATTTTTTGAGAGAAAATAGTGTTGATAAATTAAAAATATATCGTATATTTGCACGCTTAAAAATAAACATTAAAATTAAAACTATGAATCATTACGAATCTGTTTTCATTTTGAATCCCGTTTTATCTGACACTCAGGTAAAGGAAACAGTAAAGAAGTTTGAAGATTACTTGGTTTCCAAAGGTGCCGAAATGATTTCGAAAGAGGATTGGGGCTTAAAAAAATTAGCTTACCCAATTCAAAAGAAAAAAACTGGTTTTTACCATTTATTTGAATTCAAATCTCCAGGAGAAGAAATTTCTGCTTATGAGCTTGAATTTAGAAGAGACGACAGCATTATGCGTTATTTGACTGTAAGGTTAGATAAAGATGCAGCAGCTTGGGCAGAAAAAAGAAGAGAAAGAGTTAAACCATCAAAAAAGTAAGTTATGGCATCTATCGAACAACAAGCGAAAGGCGGAAGTAAAGGTGAAATTAGATACTTAACACCTTTAGATATTGATACTCAGGTAAAAGTAAAATATTGCCGTTTTAAGAAAAACGGTTTTAAATATATTGACTATAAAGATCCTGATTTTTTAATGTATTTGGTAAACGAACAAGGTAAAATTTTACCTCGTCGTTTAACAGGAACTTCATTAAAATACCAACGTAAAGTTGCACAAGCAATTAAAAGAGCACGTCATTTGGCTTTAATGCCTTATGTAGGTGATATGTTAAAATAATTAAATAAGATTTAGATTATGGAACTTATATTAAAACAAGACGTTGCTGATTTAGGATTTAAAGATGATGTTGTAACTGTTAAAAATGGTTATGGTCGTAATTTTTTAATTCCTCAAGGAAAAGCCATATTGGCAACTTCTTCTGCTAAAAAGGTTTTAGCAGAAACTTTAAAGCAAAGAGCATACAAAGAACAAAGTATTATAAAAGAAGCAAATAAAACTGCTGAAGCTTTAAAAGTATTAGAATTAAAATTATCAGCTAAAGCTGGTGAAGGAAATAAATTATTTGGTTCAATCAATGCTACTAATTTAGCAGAAGTATTAGCTGCTGAAGGTCATGAAATTGATAAAAAATTCATTTCTATAGCAGGTGGTTTAGTGAAACGTATTGGTAAATACGATGCAAAAGTAAGATTACACAGAGATGTAATTGTTAATTTACCTTTTGAAGTTATTGCTGAAGCCAAATAGTTAAAAAAAAGTTAATAAAATGTAAAGCCTATCCTAAATGGATAGGCTTTTTTTTATATTTTTGTCAGCAAACTCAAATAAAATATTATTATGACAAAAAATTATCTTTTAATTGTAATTCTTGCAATGTTTATCTCGGTATCGAGTTTTGCGCAAATTACAACATCAGCAATGCAGGGAACTGTAGTTGATGACTCAAATCAATTTTTACCTGATGCAAGTGTGGTTGCAATTCATACGCCAACAGGTACAAAGTATGGTACAACAACTAACTTTGACGGTGTAGCTTATTTACGAAACATGCGTGTTGGTGGGCCATATACTGTAACTGTAAGTTATGTTGGTTTTAGATCACAACAAGTTGAAAATGTTTACTTAACACTTGGTAAAACACTTGATTTTAATGTAGTAATGGTTGCAGATAATCAACTGGAAGAGGTAGTTGTTAAAGCAACAACCGGAAGTAATGTATTTAGTTCAGATAGAACTGGTGCTGAAACAAGTGTAGGTAAAAAAACAATTGCAACCTTACCAACCATTTCAAGATCTATTAGTGATTTTACCCGTTTTGAACCTTCTGCAGGAGGGGATGGCTCTTTTGGGGGTAGTAACAATTCTTTTAATAATATTTCTTTAGATGGATCTGTTTTTAATAATCCTTTTGGATTAGACTCACCAACTCCAGGTGGTCAAACTGGTTCTAACCCTATTTCACTAGATGCAATTGAACAAATTTCTGTTTCTATTGCTCCTTATGATGTTACGCAATCCGGATTCACAGGTGCTTCTATAAATGCCGTAACAAAAAGTGGAACCAATGAATTTCATGGTTCCGTTTATGGTTTCTTTAGAAATGAAGATATGACAGGTAGTAAGGTAATGGGAGATGATGTTTTTAATGGAGATCTAGAACAAAAGCAATATGGTTTTAGTATTGGTGGTCCCATCATTAAAAATAAATTATTTTTCTTTGCCAATTTCGAAAAAGATGAAAGGACTGATCTTGGTTCTGCATGGTCACCAAACAAAGGTACTGGAAATGCTTCAGAATCCCGAGTTTTAGAAACGGATTTGATTGCAGTACAAGATTTTTTAGGAGGCTTAGGGTATGATACCGGAGCATATGAAAACTTTACACATGCAACTGAATCTTCCAAAGGAATCATTAAATTAGATTGGAATATCAATGATAACAATCGCTTAGCAGTTGTCTATAACTTTTTAGATGCATCAAGAGAAAAACCAGCACATCCTATTGCTTTAGGTTTTAGAGGGCCGAGTGCTAGTACATTACAATTCGAAAATTCAGGTTATGTGATCAATAATGAATTGAGTTCTATATTATTTGAATTAAATTCAAATATTACTGATAATGTAACCAACAAATTACAGGTTGGTTATACCTCATTTAATGATTATAGGAGTCCTTTTTCAACTCCTGCTCCAAGTTTTACCATATTAAAGGATGGATCTCCATATATTATTGCAGGTCATGAGCCATTTTCTATCAATAATAGACTTGAGCAATCTATATTCCAATTTACCAATAACCTAACTTACTTTACAAGAAATCATGTGATCACTCTTGGTTTTTCTTTTGAAAAATTCAAATTCGGAAATTCTTTTAATTTAGGTTCTTATGGTGCTCGTGGTGTATTTTTTCCAACTTCAGGATCGGTTGATGAATTTATTAATGATCCAAGTATTGCAGACGATCTTCAAACTGCACAAGACTTACATGATGGTTATGTTGCTGCCGGACAAGGTAATCCAGGTGGTTTTAACTGGTACAAAACAGATGTTGGTCAAATGGCATTTTATTTACAGGATGAATGGTCAGCTACAGATAATTTGAAATTGACTCTTGGTATTCGTTTTGATAAGCCATTATATTTTAATACTTCTCAATATGCTCAGGAATTTATTGACACACAATGTTGTTATATGCCATCCATTGAATATTATGATCCAGAAACAGGAGATCCTGTATTTTTTGACAGTACTAAAATGCCAACTAATAAAACAATCATATCACCAAGACTTGGATTTAACTGGGATGTAAAAGGTGATAATACTTTTCAGGTTCGTGGTGGAACAGGAGTTTTCACAGGAAGATTCCCATTTGTATGGTTAGGAAACCAAATTGGTAATCCAAATTTCTTTTACTATCAAGTTACGGATCCTGATTTTAAATGGCCTTCTGTTTGGAGATCTAACTTAGGAGTTGATTACAAATTTAAAAATGGATTTATTGCTTCCACTGATTTTAGTTACACGAAAGATATCAATGCTGCCCATGTTCAAAATTGGGGATTAAAATCACCAACAGCAACTTTAACAGGAGTTGATAACAGAGCTATTTACAGTAATGCTGATAAATCTACTGTGCCATGGGGAGATCCAACAAATGCTTATGTTTTTACCAATTCTGATAAAGGAAAAACAATCAACTGGTCTGTAAAATTAGAAAAAAACTTTGGCAATGATTTTTATGCAAGTGCAGCATATAATTACTTAAATGCTAAAAATGTTAACTCTATTGAAGCAGAAATTACTGGTAGTGCTTTTGCTGAAAACCCTATCTTAAGCAATGCTAATGATGATGTTTTAGCACGTTCAAAATATGGTAATGACCACCGTTTTATTGGAGTTATAAGTAAGAAATGGAATTATGGCAACGATAGATGGTCTACCACTATTTCTTCATTTATGGAATATCGTCAAGGAAATAAATTTAATTATACTTATGGTGGAGACATCAATAATGATGGATCAGGTTTGAATGATTTGATCTATATTCCAACTAGTTCCGAGTTAAATCAAATGAATTTTGTAAATTCTAGTATGGCTTCAGATTATGATGCTTTTATTGCTCAAGATGATTATTTAAGTGATAGAAGAGGTAAATATGCCGAGCGTTATGGTGCTACTTCTCCTTGGGTGGGAAAAATTGATCTGAAATTATTACAAGATTATAATTTTAATTTTGGTGATAAAAAACAAACAGTACAGTTTAGTATTGATATTCTTAATTTTGGTAATATGTTGAATTCAGATTGGGGAGTTATCCAACAACCAAACTCTATTCAACCTATTGGAGTTTCTGTTGATGCAGATACAAAAGTACCAACATACTCGTTTGATGGAAATCTTACTAAAACATACGGTTATGACACAAGTTTGTTATCTAGATGGCAAATGCAAGTAGGCTTAAGATATATTTTCTAATTTAATATATAGCTTATAATTTTTTAAACCGTTTCAATTTTAGTTGGAACGGTTTTTTATACTCTAAATCTCTTAAAGGAGACTTATTTATTAATCCAATTTTATTATTATTTTTACAATCTGAAATAATTTCCATTATGAAATATAGACAATTTACAAAAGAACAGTTAGAGGAGTTACACGAAGAATTTGCTATATTTTTAGCTTCGCAGCAAATTGAAAAAAAGGAATGGGAAGAAATCAAGAAAAATAAACCAGAAGTTGCCGAAGAAGAATTAAATATATTTAGTGATCTTGTTTGGGAAAAAGTGTTGGAGAATACCAATTATATTGAGCATTTTTCAAAGGATACAATTAACCTTTTTAAATCTGATAAAGATAATCTACAGCGAATAGTTGTTAATGTGAAAAAAGAGGGAATAGATCTTCTAACTAAAGAAGGTTTTGAGTGGTTTATAGATAATTCTAAAGAGGATACGATTGAATACTTGAAAGGACAAAAAGAATACAATAAAGATAGAAATATTGAGATTTTTGACTTAATCCAAAAAGGAGGAGTTATCTCAAAAGGAGAATTGTTTGAGGGAGTGTTGAAGATAATAGGTTAAGTAAATTGAGCCTATTAATTTAGCCTAAATCCATGATAAATTTTAACTATTTATGGGCAATAGTTATTTATAATTTATGATTAAAAGGATTTAGTGTTATTAATTTTTGTATTAATAAACTCTTTCAAATCAATGTAGAAAATATCTGGTGAAGGTGACTATAAATAGTGCAGAATTTTGAAGCATATCATTTTCAATTTACTGTCTTGCTTTATTCTAAAGCAAATTTAACAGCACTTTCAGCATGTATTCTTGTTGTGTCAAAAACTGGAATTTTCACATCTTCACTTTTAATCAATAAAGGAATTTCCGTACAGCCTAAGATTACACCTTCAGCTCCATTTTTAATGGAATTATTAATTATTTTCTGATAGTTTTCTTTTGATTTTGGTTTTATTTCTCCGTGGACTAACTCTTCATATATTACTTTATGCACTATTTCTCTATCATCTTTATTTGGTATAATCACTTCAATACCATAATCATAATGGAGTATTTTTTTAAAAAAATCTTTTTCCATTGTAAATTTAGTTCCAAGTAGTAAAACTTTATTTATGTTCTTTTCTTTAATTTTTTTTCCAGTCGCAACGGCAATATGTAAAAATGGAATATTAATATTATTTGTTATTTCTTCGCTACATAAATGCATAGTGTTTGTGCATAAAACAATGAAATCGGCTTTAGCATTTTCTAAGTTTCTTGCAGATTCAATCATTATTTTATTCAATGTATTCCAATCGCCTATATGTTGAAGTTTTTCAATTTCAGCGAAATCAACAGATTCCATTATACATTTTGATGAATGAAATCCACCTAATGTCTCACGTACTTTTTTATTGATAATTTCATAATAAACTTGTGAGGATTCCCAGCTCATCCCTCCAATCAATCCTATTTTTTTCATATTGAGTGTTTTTTTGCTTGTTGCCAACTACAGACTATCAACCAATTCACTAATCATTTTTCCTATTCCAGTTGTGGCTTTTTCAGAAATAATAGTTAGATTCTTATAATTACTTTCATAGATATTTGGTTTAGGATCAATATAGAATTTCGGAATATTAGGTTCAGTATATTGAATTAAACTAGCTGCCGGATATACTTGCATAGAAGTACCAATTATGATAAATATCTCGGCTTTTTGTGTAATTTCTATTGCTTTTCCCAATAAGGGAACTGCTTCTCCAAACCAAACAATATGAGGCCTTAATTGGCTGCCAATCTCACAAAGATCTCCTGTATTTAGATCTTTTTTCCAGTTGTAAACTAAAGATTCATCTTTTGTGCTTCGAACTTTGAATAATTCTCCATGAAGGTGTAAAACATTTGTAGAACCGCCCCTTTCATGTAAGTCATCTACATTTTGAGTGATAATTTCTATATCAAAATTCTTTTCTAATTTAGCCAATAATTTATGTGCATTATTTGGTTGTACTTCTAAAAGCTGTTTTCTTCTTTGATTGTAAAATTCCAATACCATTTCCTGATCTTTGTGCCACCCTTGTGGTGATGCTACTTCCATAACATCATGACCTTCCCATAATCCACCAGAATCTCTAAAAGTTTTTACGCCACTTTCTGCACTCATACCTGCACCAGTTATTACAACTATTTTTTTCATATAAAAATTTTGATTAAATTTAGTGACTAACATTTAAAAAACAAAACATATGAAACTAAATCCGTATTTAACTTTTAATGGAAACTGTGAAAAAGCAATGAATTTTTATAAAAATGTTCTAGGTGGTGAATTTAGAATTAAGGAAACATTTGCTAATAGCAAAGGACAAATGAAATACAAACCTGAAGATGCAGATAAAATAATGCATGCCACTTTGGTTTCAGGTGATTTTATATTAATGGCATCAGATAATATGGGAGATGAATTTCCATTTGAAAAAGGGAATAATTTTTCTTTGAGTTTAGAGATGGGAAATGAAAATGAAGCTGCATTTAAGATCTTTGAAGGGCTTAGTGAAGATGGTTTTGTGATTATGCCTTTTGAAGAAGTTTTTTGGGGTGGAAAATTTGGAATGCTAACCGATCAGTTTGGTGTACAATGGATGGTAAGCAGTGGAGCAGAGTAAATTTTAAGTTTATTGTTTTCAGGAATTCTTTTAGAAACTAAAAACAATAAACTCAAATTTTTTAGGGAGTTGAATTTGAAACTTGCAATACTTTACCGTTATAAACTTTACTTCCTGTTAAAGCAAAATCAGATATATATCTAGCCATTTCAGGTGCTGAAACTGGTGCTTTTAAGCCAGGAAATGCTTCGGCAAGCATTTCGGTTTGAACTGCTCCTAGTGCTAAAGTATTAAATATAATACCACTTGATTTATACTCTTCTGCAAGTAATTCCATTAATGTGATTAAGGCACCTTTTGAAGAGCTATAAGCTGAAAGTCCGGCAAATTTTAAGCTTCCTTGGATTCCCCCCATACTGCTAATCGCAATTATATGGCTTCCTTTATGCATAAAAGGTAAAAGGGTTTTGGTTAATTCAGCTACAGCAAAAACATTAACTTTATATACATCCATAAAGTCTTTAGAACTCGTCTTAAAAAATGGTTTATGTATAAACTTTCCAGCATTATGAATTATAATATCTGCTTTTTTCCAGTTTTTAGAAATGTAATCAGAAATGATTTTAAGATCTTTATCTTTGGTTATCTCCACTTCAAGAGTAGAAATATTTTGGTGGGTTTGTTGTAATAAACTTACTTTTTCTTTATTTTGAGTTAGAGCTAGAACATTATGACCTTGACTGCCTAAATGTTTTACCAACTCAAAACCTATTCCTCTGCTAGTACCTGTAATTACAATATTTTTTGATTCCATTATTTTTAGTATTTTTTATAATTATAAAATTATTGATATTATGCCAACAAATAGGATTAAAAAAGTGATAGTTAATATTTTCCAAAAAGAATTGGCTTTTTTTAATTCCATAAAGTTAAAAGCAACAAGTAGAAATTTTATTACTGATAATCCTAAAATAATTATAGCAATATACTTAAAACTACTAAAATTAGTAGAAAAGAAAGCTGTTAATATGGTAAGTATTATAAGTAAGCCGAGTGTGTAAATATCTTTTTTCTTCATCTTTTATAGTATTAAATAGAGTGTAGGAAAGAGTAATAACCAGATTAGATCGCACATGTGCCAAAAAGCAGCGCTTGCTTCAACATCTTCTAGTAAAGCTTTTGATTTATTTATATCATTTTGCATAAATAATAAGATGGCTAAACCAACTATTACATGTATAACGTGAAAGCCTGTTAGCAACCAGTAAAAGGTAAAGAATGAATCATATCCAATAGTGTAGCCCGCATTTATTTTTAAATAGTATTCAACACTTTTCAATATTAAAAATAACAAACCACCAAGCATTGTTAGTTTTAAATAAAAGGAAGCTTTTTTATTGTTATTTTTTTTAAAATGATGGACAGTTGTTGCCATAAAAAAGCCACTTGTTAATAGAAAAACAGTATTCATTGCTCCAAAAGTTGCATTTAAAGCTAATCTGGATTGATGAAATATTTCTGGGTCTTCTTTACTATTTATCACTAAAAATACAAGTGCAGCACCAAAGGTAATAAGCTCTAAAAAAATTAATATCCATAATAATATACCACCTGGCGGATAGTAAATGTTTTTGTAATCTATTTTTGTATTCTCCATAATGTTTTTATTCTTTAATATTATCGGCTATAAAAAATATAATCATAAGACCAAAAGAAATACCGGAAGTGATAAGAACATATTTCATATAAGGCCATCCAACAAAATCTCCTATTGAAGCAATCATTGCTAATTGTAACCCTATTGCCAAAGTAATTTTTACTTTTTTACTCATAATTATTTATGATTTGTGTTTTATTTTGTCATATAATTTTGCCAATGATTGTAATAATTCAACTGGTGTTGTAAGAATTTCATAGTGATTAGCACCAAACATTTGGGGTAAATAATATTTAGCATTGGCTTCTATTGCTAAAGCATACGAATTGATATTTCGCTCATTTAGCTCTCTTAGAGCCTGTTTTACATCATTAATACCGTATTTACCTTCATATTTATCATAATCATTTGGTTTCCCATCCGAAATTAAAATTATCCATTTATTATCGGTATTTCGTTTGTCTAATAAAGCTCCTGAATGTCTTAGAGCAGTACCAATTCTGGTATAACCTTCGGGTTCAACAGAACCAATTTTAAATTTTGCCTTGTCCCAGTCTTCATCAAATCCTTTTACAGTTAAATAGGTTGCATAATTTCTGGTTTTTGAATAAAAACAATCAATAGAAAAATCAACATTAAACTCATTTAAAATCTCACCAAATAAGATGGAAACCTGTTTTTCTACATCAATAACACGATTGTTTGCAGCATACCCATCACTTGATAAACTCACATCTAAAAGCATTAAAATAGAAAGATCTTTTTCTTTTTTACGTTTTGAGAGGTAGATATTTTCAGAGGGTGTATGTCCTGAATGAATATCGATATAAAGATCTGTAATGGCATCAATATCAAATTCTTCTCCTTGCGTTTGCCTGCGTTGTTGTTGATATTTATTGTTGACATTCGTTAGCATTTTACGTAAACCTGTTAAAGTAGAAGCATTGTCTTTTAATGTTTTTTTGTAGTAAGCTATATCTGTTTCTGAAATGCTTTTGGGATAAAGTTTACAAAAATTTTCTTTATATTCTCGTTTTGAATAGTCCCATTCATCATAGCTTATATAATAATT
This sequence comes from Flavobacteriia bacterium, assembly GCA_030625645.1. Taxonomy (GTDB): domain Bacteria; phylum Bacteroidota; class Bacteroidia; order Flavobacteriales; family Flavobacteriaceae; genus Namhaeicola. The sequence continues at coordinate 10,422 of DAOUQH010000015.1, forward strand.
TTCTGTTTTTATTTCAGTACTTTCTGCAACGGTTGTATTTTCAATAAAATCTGCTTGATAAACAGAATGTGTTGTGTCATCAACACGCACCGTATATTTCATATTTAACTCTTCTAAAGCTTTGCTATGTTCATCTAATTCATCTTCCCCATCAAAATCACGCCAACCGCCATCCCATTCTTCTGCAGTATCCATTTTTTCAAAATCATGAGTTAAAACATAATCTTCTTGTTGTTTTTGATCGATTTGAAGGGAAATAACTTCTTCGACAGGATTTGCTTTTAAGATGGTTTTTATTTCATCAGCAATAGCTTTTTTAGCTTTTTCATTAAAATTCTTAAGTTTTTCAGCTGAACTACTTTCCAAACTATTTCGCATCCATTTCCCATAGAGAAAAGTATGATCTACAGGTATTTTTGATGTAGATTTTGATTTATAAAAATTTAATAATTCTGTATGAATATCTTCTGAAATAGGGAATTCTATAAATAATGTTTCTAATATACTACTAGATAATTCTAATGCTTTTTTTTGTGATTCTTCAAGTGGATGGTCAATATTATCATGCCAGTTAATGTCTAAATTTTTCTGAATAGATAAGTATAATACTCTGAATAAATAGAAAGAAAGATTATCATCATAAGATGATAATTCTGAATAAAGAGTAGGTAAGAAGAAGTTGTTATCCTTATAGCCACCTTCACGTTTTGCAGGATAAATGTCAATTGGTTTCCCTGTAATTGCCCTAGCAAAAATAGTTAAGCGTGATTTTATGTCAATGAGTTTAACTGTTTTGACATGACGATCAATTGCATCTTTCTTACGCTTTGTAAAAAAACTTGCTAATTTGCCATATATGTATTCGTCTAGAGCCACGTTTCTGGGTTTAGGGTTTGAGGTTAAAGGTTAAGGTGCTTTTACCTTTTATCTAAAACCTTTTACCAACTATATCATTAAATTACATAAATCTCGTAAAGCTGCTGTAATTTCAATGTCATCGGTTAAGGGTTCAACAATAGCAACCTCGACAGATAGTCTTTTCGGTAAACCGGAATGAATTAATTTTGCAGCATCAACAAGTAATCGAGTAGAAACAGTTTCGGTTAAACCGAGTTCGGTAAGATTTCTAATTTTATTGGCAATATTGACTAATTTTTTTGAAATACCAGGATCAATTCCTGTTTCATTAACCAATATTTCTGATTCTAATTTTTCATCTGGATAAGCAAAACTAATTGCCACAAAACGTTGTCTGGTTGATGGTTTTAGTTCTTTAAATCCTCTTTGGTAACCAGGGTTAAAAGAAGCCACTAGCATAAAATCTTTATGTGCTTTTACTACCTCTCCTAATTTATCAATAAAAAGTTCTCTCCTATGATCTGTTAGAGAATGGATAGCAACAATAACATCTGGTCTTGCCTCAGCGATTTCATCTAAATAGATGATGGCACCTTCCTTTACTGCACGAGTTAGTGGACCATCAAGCCAAATAGTTTCTGCTCCTTTAATTATATATCGACCAATAAGATCTGTAGAGGAGGTTTCTTCATGACATGAAATAGTAATTAGATTCTTATCTAATTGATGTGCCATAAATTCGATAAACCTTGATTTACCTGTTCCGGTTGGACCTTTTAATAAAAAAGGAATTTTATTTTTATAAGATTGTTCAAAAACCTCAATTTCTTTTCCAGTTTCTTTATAATAGGGTGATTTTTTCATTTTATGATTTAATTTACGAAAAACTCAGAATAAAAAACCAGAGTTAAAAGTGTTTAATTTATTTAACTCTGGTTTTCTGTTAATTGAAAGAATTTTATTGATTATTTACTTCTAGCGCTTCGTCAGTTGGCTGACCGTGTTTTATAAATTCAATAATATATAATGTAATACCAGTAGAGAACATGGTTGCCATAATAATTAATACAATAAAATGAACTTCAATTTCCATCTGAACTTTCATAAAATCCATTTTCATTTTACGTTCTAAATATACCTGAGCAACTCCAGCAACACCAAATGCAACAGTCATGCCTAGCATACCGATATTTGCTAGCCAAAATGCTAATCTACCTCGTGCACTATCATAATATTTTCTACCTGTCATATTTGGTAAGGAATAGCTAATTATTGCAAATACAATCATTGCGTAAGCACCCCAAAATGCTAAATGACCATGCATAGCAGTTACAATAGTACCGTGTGTATAAATATTTGTTTGTGGTAAAGTATGAGCAAAACCTAATAATCCTGCACCTACAAATGAAACTATTGCAGAGCCAATTGTCCAGTATAATGCAATTTTATTTGGATGTTTTTTCTCACCTTTTCTATACATATTTACAGCAAATAATGCCATTGCTAAGAAAGCTAAAGGTTCAAGAGCAGAAAATATTCCACCTACGATTAACCAAATTTTATTTACACCTATATAATAGTAATGGTGTCCTGTACCTAAAATACCAGATAAGAAAGTTAATCCAACAATTACGTATAGCCATTTTTCAATAACTTCACGATCAACTCCGGTAAGTTTTATTAATAAGAATGATAAGATACCACCCATGATTAATTCCCATACACCTTCAACCCATAAGTGAACAACCCACCAGCGGAAAAAAGAATCTAATACTTGACTATCAAAATCAAGCATACCTGGTAAATAGAGTAGTGCTGCAAAAAGTAAACCCATTGTGAGTACTAATGCAGTTGTTGTTCTTCTTTTACCTTTAAATAGAGTTACTAAAATTATGCCCATAAATAATAGAACATTTACTACTACTAAATAGTCTAATGGTCTAGGTATTTCTAAAAATTTTCTTCCTTCCCACCAGTTAAAATGGTAACCAATAATGGCTGCAACTCCAACTAGAGCTAATGAGATTAATTGAACATAAGCTAATTTTACACTTACCAATTCATTTTGTGCTTCTTCGGGAATAATATAATATGCAGCTCCCATGAAACCAGATAAAAGCCATACTACAAGTAAGTTAGTATGTACTGCTTTTGCAGTGTTAAAAGGAATCCAGTCATGTAGTCCATCCATTCCGGCATGAGCAAAGCCCATAATAAAACCGTAGACTAATTGTAATGTTAACAATAGCATTGATAAAGCAAAAAACCAATAAGCTACTTTTTGTGATTTATATTTCATGATGTTTTAGTTTAGTTATTAATTTTATCTTTTGCTAAAGGAGATACAATAGTTTCAAATCCGTTTAAATCAATGTTAGAAATCCACTTAAAGAACTCAACCATATCATTTGCTTGGTCTTCTGTCATATTGTATGCAACCATTTTTCGGTTACCATGATCTGCTCGTTGCCATGGTGTAGGTGACATTAGTACACCTTTTACATAACCTTCTCCTCTTCGTTCAATAACCTTTGTAAGTTCAGGTGCGTAGTAACCACCTTCTCCCATTATTGTATGGCATCCCATACAGTTATTTTTGTCCCAGAGTTTTTTTCCTCTAACTACTGAGTCAGTAATATTTTCTGAGTGAGATTGATCTTGAGCAGCTGAAAGTGAGTACACGGTTAGCCCAATAAAGGCTAAAAAAGTAACCAAAGTACCAACTAAAAAGAAAGCTCTTGCTTGTTTTTTTGATAACATGTGAAATGTATTTAAGTTAATAAGATAAGCATTAAAAGACTAAATTATCTTTTATGAATTCAAAAGTAATAGAAAGCAGGTTTAAATTATATGATTTATGTCATATAAGTCACTTAAATGTTAAAAAATTTAACAAAAATTTTGATAATATATATAATCTATCTACACTATCAGCTAATTTTTTGATATTCCAATTTATCTTTTCAATCTTATTTACTCAAAAAGAATTCAGCGAGGATAGTTTGTTTCAATAAATTTTTTATTTGTGAAGTAATTATTATTTTGATTGGTTGATTTTTTATTACTAATAAAGAATAGCATTATGTTAACATATAATGATGTAATGTATCAAAAGCTAATTTTAGGTCTGAATGATCTATGTAACAGGTCATCTCAGTACATGTAGAAGATATTTCTATAAAATTAATATTTTGCATGGTCAGTTTGTGTAGAATTGCAGTCATAAATCCTGGAGTATATAAGTATTCTTTATGAAATTGAATAGATATTGCAGATAGATTCATATGCTTGAATTTAGGTGTAGGCACTTTTTGTTTCTCTATAAATGATCTTTCACAAATAATAGTTATCTCTTTGGTACCTTGAGATATAGTAAAATAATCATTGGTTTTCATTGCTTGATTAAACAAATCTTGAATTCTTTGATGAGTTTCTGGTGTTTTGTCAAAACTTAGTGTACTTAATTCTGTATACAGATTTATTTGGCTAATCTTAAAATTATCACTAACATAATTGAATTTCTTCTGGATTCTTGACAGGGCCATTACAATTGTAGTGACAGGGATATCTTTATCCACTTTTGCTGAAATTAAAGGCTTAATATATTTAGCAAATTGAGATAGATTTAATAATCTGTTAGAAATATAAAACTCCAATTGTTTGTCTTTTTTTATGATATTTTCAATTATTAAGGATAATTTCATTATTTATGTTTTAAATATAACACAATTATAATAAAAAAAACATTTGTAACAAAATATTTTATAGATTTGATTTTTTATTATTAATATTATTTATTCATTTTTAAAATAATACAATATGTTTAAAGGGTTATATACCGCAATTATTACTCCATTTTTATCTGATGGTACATTAGACAAAGTGTCTTTGTGCAAATTAATTAATACACAAATTGAATCAAAGGTTGATGGAATAGTTGTAATGGGAACAACGGGTGAAAGTCCAACTATAAGTACTAAGGAGCATGATGAAATTATATCATTATGTGTACAATATATTGATGGTCGCTGCAAAGTTATTGCAGGTACAGGATCTAACAGTACGCGTGAGGCTATACATCATTCTCAACATGCAGAAAAGGCTGGTGTAGATGGCTTACTTATAGTTAATCCGTATTATAATAAGCCAACTCAAAAAGGTCTTTACGAACACTTTAAAAGTATTGCAGATGCAGTAAATACACCCATTATTTTATATAATATAGAGGGGAGAACAGGTGTTAATTTAGAGACTTCTACACTTTTGAGATTGGCTAAGCATCCTATGATTGTTTCTGTAAAAGAGGCTTCAGGTAATATTAACCAAATCAAGGAAGTTATCGAATCTGTTCCTGAGGGTTTTACAGTCTTATCTGGAGATGATGGACTTACAATGGAGCTTATGAAAAACGGGGGGCATGGTCTTATCTCGGTTCTTGCAAATATTTTGCCAAAGGAGATGTTTAATTTGGTAAATAGCTGTAAAAGAAATTCTTGGGATGAAGCATCTATGCTTAGTAATAATTTAAAAGACCTTTTCTATGCCTGTTTTATTGAAACAAATCCTCAGCCTATTAAGACTTTATTAGCACATCATGGAAAATGTGAAGAAGTGTTTAGACTCCCTTTAACAACTATGGAACCTAATAATAAGGAGAAATTATTATTTGTATGGAATAATTGGAATCATAAATCAATAAATTAAAATGATAAACAAATCAATCAGTAAATTACAGTTAAGTATTGAGAATAATACATATTCAGAGAGTGATATCAAATTAATTATTCAATATCTAGACTCTGGAAAATTACGAGTTGCAGAAAAAAAAGGAGAAATCTGGAAAGTCAATACTTGGGTTAAAGAGGGAATCATGAAATATTTTGGTGTATGTACAATTAATGAATCTAAAATAGGTGATATTATTTTTAGAGACAAACTACCTCTTAAACAAAATTTCAAAAATGTTAGAATTGTGCCTGGAGGAAATGCAATTAGATTTGGATCTTACCTTGCTGAAAATGTAATCATGATGCCTCCAAGTTATGTAAATATTGGTGCATTTATTGGTGAAAACACAATGATAGATTCTAATGTTTTAGTAGGTTCATGTGCACAAATAGGAGCAAATGTTCATTTGTCTGCTGCTGTACAAATAGGAGGTGTTCTTGAACCCATAAATGCAAGCCCTGTGATTATTGAAGATAATGTGTTTGTTGGAGCAGGAGCAATTGTAGTAGAAGGCGTTATCATTAAGAATAATGCAGTAATTGCCCCTGGAGTTATTTTATCTGCAAGTACAAAAATCATTGAAACGGATAAAAAAGGTATAGTTATCAATACATTTTACGGTGTTATCCCTCCTAACGCTATTGTTGTGCCTGGGGCCAGAACAAGAGGAGAAATTATAATTCAAACACCAATAATTATAGGATATAGAGATACAAAGACAAATGTGAAAGTACAATTAAGTGACTTTTTAAGAAATTTTTAAACTATGAATCAGGTATTACAACGTGTTACTTCTTTGAGTTTTGATTTGAGAGTTATTTCAGAGTTAGCAAATAATACAAAAGATTGCTTGCGTTCTGATTTAGGGGAATTAAATTACCCTATACCAAATGAAATACGTAAAATTATAGCAGAGTTGTCACATTCTGAAGATTTTTCTTATGCACCTACTTTGGGAGATCCACAATTGTTAGATGCGATTAGTTTGTTTGATTCTAAATTATTTTCTTGTTTTAAAGATGCTATTTCTTTAGTTACAGCTGGTGGACAAGCTGCTTTATTTGCAATTCTTTCTTCTGTTATCAAAGAAGGAGATGCAATTCTGACAGATTCAACATATTATCCGCCCTATAAAAATATTGCTCAATTGATTGATGGAAATTTAATTGCTACAGATTTAACAAATTTATCTACTGCAAATCTAGATAAAGTTAAAGTCTTGATTATTAACAACCCCCATAATCCAACAGGTAAAACGTATAGTTTAGCAGTCTTAAAGGAATTGGCATTATATGCAAAAAAATATGAATGGATTGTTATTGAAGATGCAGTTTATAATCAAATATATTTTGATAAACCAACTGAATCTATTGCATCTTTCTGCCCAGAAAGGACATTGATTGTCAATTCGGTTTCTAAAAATTTCGCTATACCCGGTATGCGTATAGGATGGATTATTGGATCGCCATCAATAGTTTATCAAATAGCAAAAATGCACCGTAATATGATTTCTTGTCCAAATAGTTTTTTTCAAAAAGTATTGGCTTCGTATTTACCTAAATCTAAGTTGTTTCTCGAAGAATTACGAATAGAAATGAAGCAAAGACGTGATATAATGGTAAAAATATTTGATGATTTAAGATGGAAATATACTGTTCCAAATGGTTCAATATACATCTTTGTTAAGATACCAAACTTGAAGGATAGTTTTGGATTTGTAGAAAATATGATAATCCATAATGGAGTTTCTGCAATGCCTGGATCATTATTTGGTAAGCACGATGATTCATTACGTTTTTGTTATGGGTCATTAACCAAAGAAGAAATAAAATTGCTTGGAAAAAGATTACAAAATTTTAATTAAATGATGGAGAAAAGGACAATATTAAAAAAGCATGTAACACCATTTTACCTTTATGATTCTTCTATAATTGATCGCCAAGTAAATACATTACATACTGAAAAACCGCCTAATTTGGAGATATTTTATGCTGCAAAGGGAAATTCTAATGTAGCTATATTGAAATATTTTGCAGATAAAGGAATGGGAGTGGAGATTGCAAGTAGTGGTGAATTGTTTTTAGCTAAAAAAGCTAAATTTATTCCTTCTAAAATAATATTTACAGGACCAGCAAAAACGGATCAAGAATTAAAAGATGCTGTTTTAGAAGGTATTAATACTATTCATGTAGAATCATTAAATGAAGCAATTAGACTTAATAATATTTGTAAAGAATTTGATAAAAGGCAAAGTATTCTTGTAAGAATCAATGCAAAATATGAGGTAAAAACAAAAATACAACTTTCAGGTTGTCCTAGTCCATTTGGTATAAGTGAAGAGGAAATATTTTCTGTGTTGCCAAAAATTCTATTGCTTAATTACTTAGACTTTGAGGGTATTCATGTGTATAATGCTTCTGGTATTTTAGATTACAAGCTCTTAGTTCAAAATGTAAAAAATGTTTTTCTTTTGGTAAAGTCATTAGAAGAAAAATTAAATATTACCATATCAAAAATAGATTTTGGTGGAGGTTTAGGTATTGATTATACTGAAAATAACCAACATGTGGATGTTGCTTTATTCTATAAAGAATTGAAAAGCCAAATAGAATTATTTGGTTATTATTCAAAAGAATTGATTATGGAAATATCCCGTTTTTTAGTTGCAGAATGTGGGGAATATATTACAAAGATTATTGACAAGAAAGTATCGAGAGGAGAAATATTTTTAATAACAGATGGAGGAATACATCACTTTATGAGAACTGCTCTATTTGGAGAGAATCATTCTGCTTATGTTATTCAAAATAACCCAAATAATATATTAGAAAAAGTAAATATTACTGGAAGTTTATGTACTAGTATTGATGTGATTTCAAAACAAATTAACCTACCTAAGGTTGAGATTGGTGATCGGATTGTTATTGAAAAAACAGGATGTTATGGTTTAAATGCTGCTATTAATCACTTTTTAAGCCATGAAATGCCTACCGAATTATTCCTTAAAAAAAAGGAAGTACGCGTTATTAGAAATAGAGGTAATCATCAAGATTTATTATTAAATCAAGTCAATTATGATTGAATTATTAAAAGAATTGATTGCAATTAAAAGCATCAGTAGAGAAGAAAAAGATATTGTTGATTTCGTAAGTAATAAATTAACTAATGTATTTGGTACATTAACTCGTATAGAAAATGTAATTATTTGGAAAAATGAATGGCATGCTGATAAACAAATTATTGCATTAGGAGCTCATCTTGATACGGTACCATTCACAGCATCAGATTGGGTTATTTCAAAGCCTACCATTCCAGTTGAAAAAGATGGTAAAATATATGGTAGAGGTGCTTGTGATATGAAGGCAGGAGCAGCAATTATATTAGATATTATTTTAAAACAGGATATAGGAAATAAGTTTAATATTATGGCATTTTGGTATGACAAAGAAGAACTAGGTATCCCAAATGGTGTCACTACAATGTTAGAGAAAGGACTATTTAAAGGTGTTGATCTTTGTATTATACCCGAACCAACTTCCTGTATTATCAATTATGGTGTATTTGGAAATCTTGATGCAAAACTTACAGGACATGGAGTAGCTGTTCATAGTTCAAAACCTAAACTGGGAAGAAATGCAATTTTTGAATTAATTCCTGTGCTTGAACAGATAAGAGATTTTCCTGTAAAAAATATTGCTGGTGTAGAGGAAGCTATGTCTGTAAATATTATTGAGGGAGGAAAAGCGGTTAATGTTGTTCCAGATAAGGTAATAGCTCAAATGGATTATAGATATGATCCTTGGCTGTCTCAATTAGAAGTTTTAGAATTATTAAAAACATTTGAACGAAAGTACGTTACTACTGAGGTAATTGGTTGTTTCCCGGGGGTAATTCATGATATTAAAGCAAATTCTTTATTACAAGATATGATAGAATTGGTTGGAGAAGCAACTGTTGTTCCGTTTTGGAGCGATATTGGTCAGCTAGGAGAGCATGGAATAATAGCAGTAAATTTTGGACCTGGAAGTATCAACCAAGCACATACAATAGATGAATTTGTAGCGATAGATGAAGTGCATTTTGTAAGGGAGAAAATAGTACAGTTTTTAAATAAATAATAAGAGATAATATTTAATCCTTTTTATAGAATTTGATAGATACAATTGGTGATAAGGATAAAGATATTGGAAGAAAGATAATAATTTGAAGTACAAAAAAATAAAAGAATGAAAGTGTTAAAATTTGGAGGCACATCCATGGGGAGTGCAGAATCAATGAACTTCATAAATGAGATTATTCAAAGTAATCTTGATAATGGAGAAGAGATATTATTAACCTGTTCAGCTTTAGGAGGAGTTACAAATACCTTAATTGAATTTGGAGGATTGGCTTATAGTGCTAAAATAGAAGAGTCTATACTATTATTTAATCAAATAAAAAAAATTCATTTTGACATTGCAGCGGAGCTTAAAATTAGATTAGAAGTTGAAATAGAAACGGAAGAATTATTTTCTGCTCTATATGATATGATGCAAGGAATTATTCTTATAAAAGAATTTTCGAATAGAAGCAGAGCTTATCTATTGAGTTTTGGAGAAAGGTTATCTACAAGATTATTAACCATTTTTTTAAAGACAAAAAAAATAGATGTACAACAATTTGATTCAGATTTTATTAGAACTAAAGGTCTTGATTATTTAAAAGATGAGGTTGATTGGGATATTACTAATTCTCAAATAAAAGAAACCATATTACCATTTACTTCAAGAAATATTATTCCAATAATTACAGGTTTTTGGGGAGTAGATTCAGAAGGAGCTACAAGATTACTTGGTAGGGGAGGGTCAGATTACTCAGCAGCTATTCTTGCTGTTGGTTTGAATATTTCTAAAGTTGAAATATGGACAGATGTAAATGGCTTTTTATCTGCAGATCCACGAATTGTTAAGGATGCTAATATTATAAATGAAATCGGTTTTCAAGAGGCTTCAGAATTATGTTTTTTTGGAGCAAAAGTATTGCACCCTAAAACCATACGTCCGGTTATTGAGAATAAAGGAGAAGTATGGATAAAAAACACTTTTTCACCTAATAATATTGGAACTAAAATCACTAAATTTGCTAAAGAAAGTCATAAGCCAGTTATTTCTATTTCATCTAAGGAAGTAGAGATGATTACCCTAGACCTATTTGCTACATCCAAAGTGAAGAGTGTTGTTTTAGATGAGGTTTTTCAGTTATCTTATCAAAAAGAAATTCATATTGATATGCTTGCATTAAGTGAAGCGCAGGTGTCATTTTGTATTGAATATAACCAATCTAAATTTCAAGATTTTTTAGATAAATTATATAAAATATGCCCTTTTTACCACAAAACTAACAGAAGCATAATATGTATAGTATCCCCAAAAGAAGTGAAAGGACAAATTGGTGTAGCTGGTAAAATTTTTGCATCAATTTCAGAAAGTAATGTTAGTGTAGATATGTACTCTCAAAATGCTTCAGAGATAGCACAACTTGTTGTTGTCAAAACAATTGACACTAAAAAAGTTATACAAAATATACATGAAAATCTGGTGGTTGGTATTCAAGCTATATAAAAAATATTTCCTATAAATTGTAACTAATATAAAAAACAATGATTACACCTATAAAAAAAGCGATAAATTTTTCATTTCTAGGAAATGGTGGTATTAGTAAGATAATCCAAGAAACAGCAATAGCAAAAAATCATCATATTCAATCTTTGCATGATAAAGGGGATGAATGGAATTTTGAAAATGCTAATTTAATTATAGAATGTACAACTCCGGAAAGTTTTTTAAACCACTTTGAACAATTATGTGCTTTTAATAAAGATATCATTATCGTTACAACTGGTTGGTATGATCATTTGGAAACAATTAAAAAAATCGCGTTAGATGCTAATATTAGAGTGTTGTGGTCATCAAATTTTTCAATTGGGGTATATTTGTATAATAAGATAGTAGAATCTGCTGCAAAATTGATTAATAATTATGATGATTATGATATTTGGGCAACAGAATTACATCATCGAATGAAAGTGGATTCTCCATCTGGTACAGCCAAAATTTTAGGTAATATATTACTTAATAACATTGATAGAAAAACAAGTGTAGTAGAAAAAACCTTACAGCGTGCAATTAACGAAGAAGAAATTCATTTTACTTCAACGAGAGGTGGCGCCATAAACTTTACACATACAGTAGGCTTTGATAGTGCTGAAGATGTTATAGAAATAAAACATACAGCAAGAAATAGAAATGGTTACGCGGTGGGTGTAGTTAAAGCTGCTGAATGGTTGCAAAACCAAAAATCAGGATTTTTCTCTATGGAAGATTTAATAAAATAAGAGTTTTACATCGAAAAGAATTCCTCGAGGCAAAACCTCGAGGATAGTTTGTTTTATGAATTTTTTATTAAAAATGGCTTAAAATATGAATTTTAAAATTTTCTAGATCTTCTCAAACTTAGCGGTAAAATGTCTCATAATAGGAGCTTCATCAACAATAATATAGCCGCTCTTAGCTTGATCACGAGTATCAAAAATATTTTTTAAGGCTGCAGCAATATAGTCCATATGGTTATGAGTATATGTTCTGCGCGGTATAGCCAATCTTACCAATTCTAATTCAGGATATCTATTTTTGCGTGTGAAAGGATCACGATCTGCCAAAACAGTCCCAATTTCAACGCCTCTGATTCCTCCAATAATATACAATTCAATGGCAAGTGCTTGAGCGCGATATTCATCTCGTGGGATAGTTGGAACAAACTTATTGGCATCAATAAATATAGCATGCCCACCAATTGGATGTTGAACAGGTACACCAAATTCAATTAATTTATTACCCAAATATGTAACCTGTCTTATTCTACTTTCAAGGTACTCAAATTCAGTTGCTTCATCCAGTCCCACAGCCAAAGCCGCCATGTCTCTACCACTCATTCCACCATAAGTAATAAAACCTTCAAACATAATATTAAAAACAGTAGCTTTTTTAAAAACTTCCTCATCATTTAAGGCAATAAAGCCACCCATATTCACCAAGCCATCTTTTTTAGAACTCATAGTCATTCCGTCACCATAAGAAAATAATTCTTTAGCAATCTCTTTGATAGTTTTATTTTGGTAACCGTTTTCACGGATTTTAATAAAGTAAGCATTCTCAGCAAAACGAGCAGAATCAAACAATACAGGAATTTTATAGAATTTGCATAATTTGGAGACAGCTTTCACATTTTCCATAGAAACAGGTTGACCACCAGAACTGTTGTTTGTAATAGTAATAATTACAAAAGGAATCTTTTCTATTGGGTTTTCATCAAAAACCCTTTGTAGTTTGTTAATATCAATATTACCTTTAAACGGATGCATATCAGCTGTGTCAAAAGCTTCATCAATAGTACAATCAACAGCAGATGCTTTTCTGAATTCAATATGCCCTTTAGTAGTATCGAAATGCGAATTTCCAGGAACAATATCTCCTTCTTTCACCAAAACAGAAAACAGTACATTTTCGGCAGCTCTACCTTGATGAGTTGGTAAAAAGAATTTAAAACCAGTAATTTTGTTTACAGTATCTTTTAATTTTAAAAAA
>DAOUQH010000020.1 GCA_030625645.1 Flavobacteriia bacterium
TATTACTCTAAACAACCTTTATTTAGTGCTGTTTATCCAAACTATAACAATAATAATGTTAATGGAGGTTTAACCAACGAAAAAATATTTGGTTTAGAATTTGGTTATAATTTTATTATGAATGACTTTAATTTAAAAGCCAATTTATATAGAACTTCATGGAAAGATGTTTTTAAACGTCAACGTATGGATGATGACTATTATGCAGATTTTCAAGGCATAGAACAGGTGCATATTGGATTTGAGTTAGAATCACGTTATAGATTAAATGATCATTTCTCTTTCAACGGTATGATGTCTGTTGGAAACTGGGAGTATAATGGAAATGTAACTGGAACGGTATATGATGATAGTGGTAATCCTGTTGGAGATTCAGATGACACTTATTACTTAGATGGTGTAAAAGTAGGAGATGCTGCACAATTTACAGCTGCTTTAGGTACTACTTATAGATTTTTAGATGGTTTTAATGCTGGTTTAAACTGGCGTTATGCAGGTAATTTATATGCTGCTATTAATACGAATGATTTTAGACATGAAGACCATAAAGGTTCTTTAGAATTACCATCTTTTAGTTTATTTGATGCAAGATTATCATATAACTGGAGAATGAAAAATGATAACTCATTAGTATTTGGTTTAAATATTAATAACTTATTTGATAAATTATATATTTCTGAATCTGATACAAATATTCATGCAGAAGCTGGTGATGATACCTGGGATGGTGTTAATACTAGTAACCGTGTTTATTTTGGTTGGGGAAGAAGTTGGAATGCTTCAGTAAAGTTTAGATTCTAGTTTAGAATTAATCTAATATTTTTTTAAATCCCACTCTTAAAACGTTAAGAGTGGGATTTTTTATTACATTTGCTCTACTTAAAAAAACAAAAACTAAATTTATTATTATGATTAAAATGTTACATTCTACCTGGGCATTTCTTACAGTGATTATGCTTGTAGTGGCAGTAGTAAATGCCATAATTAGTCTTACATCAAATAAAGATTTTAAACAAAAAGATTTACGTATTCCACTTTTTGCTTTAGTGGTTACACATATTCAATTATTACTAGGTTTAATAGTTCTTTTTGGTTCAGAATATTATACTTTTTTATTGGATAACGGAATGGGAGAATCTATGAAAAATGCAGAGGTTAGACTATTTATTATTGAACATCCTATCATGATGATATTTGCTGCTATTTTAGTAACCATTGGATTTAGAAAATTAAAAAATAAGTCAACCGATAAAGAAATGTTTAAAACCATTGCAATTTATTATGGTATTGCTTTATTATTAGTTTTAAGTAGAATTCCTTGGGGACAGTGGTTTTAAGAAGCTAGGAAAGTGAAGTTCTAAATTAGTATTGCCAATCTATTTTATCATTCCTGCGTAGGTGGAGATCTTACAAACACTTCTTTAAATTAAGATACATGAAAATCATAAAAAAGATTTTATCCTACCCATTAACTATTACACACTATCTGGTTTATGGTTTGGTTGCTTTAATTTTTCACCCAATTCAATGGTTAAGTTTAAAACTAGGAGGGTATAATGCGCATAAAAAAGTAGTTGATATAATGACTGGTTTTTTGCATGGGAGTTTATTCTTTTTAGGAACTCACACAAAATTTATCAATAAGTATAAAATTCCAGAAGGGGTTCCATTGATTATTGTTTCTAACCATCAGAGTTTACATGATGTTACCGGATTAGGTTGGTTTATGAGAAAGTACCACCCAAAATATGTGTCTAAAATAGAATTAGGAAAAGGATTACCAAGTATTTCATTTAACTTAAAACATGGAGGCTCGGTTTTAATCAATCGTAAAAACCCTAAACAGGCAATTTCAGCAATTAAGGATTTTTCAAAATATTTAGAAAAGAACAATCGTTCTGCAGTAATTTTTCCTGAAGGAACTAGAAGTAGAGATGGAAACCCAAAAGCTTTCCGTGAAAGCGGGTTTAAAATGTTGGTAAAATACGCACCTACCTCTTATGTTATACCTATAACTATTAATAATTCATGGAAAATTGTTAAAAACGGAAGTTTTCCTTTAGGAGTTTTTAATAAAATTATTTTTGATGTTCATAAGCCTATAAAAAGTGATTCTATGTCTTTTGAAGAATTATTTTTAAAAACAGAAAAAATGATTAAAGATTCAATTATAATATAAATTATTAATTATTAAACATCCTTTATCATAAAATCATCTCGATCATCTAGAAAGCTATATTTTTTTCTGGTTTTTACTATATGATCCTTTTTAAGAAGAATAATTTTAATTTCTTCTATACCTTCATCAAAGTGTAATACATTTTCGCCTAAGGCATTGCATACGGCAGAATGTCCTGTGTATTCCAGATTATTATTATCAATTCCAACCCTATTAACGCCAATTACATAGCATAAATTTTCAATAGCACGAGCTTTTAGCAAAGTATCCCAGGGATACATCCTTACATTTGGCCAATTTGCCACATAAATTTGTAAGTCAATATCCTCGGTATTTCTTGCCCAAACCGGAAATCGGAGATCGTAACAAATAAGAGGATTTATTCTAAAGCCTTTATATTCAAAAATAAGTTTTTTATTTCCTTCTGCGAAAACTTCATTTTCTTTAGCATAAGAAAATAAATGTCGCTTATCATAAAATTTAATGCTTTGGTTTGGAAAAGCAACAATTAATCGATTGTAATATTTTTCATCATCATATATTATAACACTGCCAACAACTAAATTTTGTTTATTTTCGGCAATCTTTCTCATCCATTCTACTGTTTTGCCATCCATTTTTTCAGCAACAGCTTTTACATTCATGGTAAAACCAGTAGCAAATAATTCGGGTAAAATAATGAGATCAACATCTGGATCAATTGTATCAATTTTTTCAGACAAATTCTTTAAATTCTGAATAGGATCTTCCCAAATAACAGTAGTTTGGATTAATGCAGTTTTTAAAATAGTACTCATTTTGTTGAGATTTGTTTTTTAAATCAATTTTTGAGCTTTTTAGAATTTCCACTGCCAATTCCGGCTACTTGAAAATACCTATCTCCAAAAGATTTATAATAAACGATAACTGTATATTCATTTTCGGTTTGATAGAAAGACCCAACAATATCACTAATATTAATATTTCTACTTTCATCGGCAGTAACATAAGTATAATTATAAAAACCTTGCTTTAGTAAAAGAGCAGTTTCATATAATTTGGTTTTAGAGTTATAGGTCATTCTATTTTCATCGGATATTTGCCAATCATTAAAAGAGCCATAAATATAAATATTTTTATCTCCAATATTTTTAAAGCTTTCAAGAGAAAAATGAATTTTACTATAATCACCTTCTAACGAAATATCTTCTGAATCTATTGTGCGTAGAACAAAACTTCCATTTACATCTTGATTAAAGGAGTAGGCCTTATTATATTGCTCTTCATCATAATATAAATAAGTATTAAAAATATTATCTAATCTGGTTCTTTGAATATTATTTGTGGCATTTCTAATTTCTTTTGTATCAAAATACAGGTATTCATTTCCAGACCAAAAAGAAATTTTACTAACATAATTATAGAGTAGCTGCCCGTTTTTAACATATTTGGGTTTTATATTTTTTATAACAGAATTCCAATCCATGTTTCGATAAATAGCAACTTTAACATCGTTATAAGGATCTCTAATATTAATATTTGGATGGTTGATTATAAACTGAACATCGTGTTTTTCGTTGATAAAACTCACATCTCTACTTCGGTGTACCGAAACGCCAACATCTACTAAATTTTGATAAACAATAAATTTTCTGGTAAAAATTATATTCTCTTCTTCATTTATCACACTTATCAAATAGTTGCCGGTTTTTATTATTCGCATGGTGCTATTTGGGATTTTAACATCATAATGCGTGTAAGGTTGTAATGTATTAAATGAATTTTCATAATCTCTTATTCTGTCGTTAGAAAAGCCACTAATATATTCGGAAGAAACTAAATCTGATTTTTTCCAGTTGTAATCACAATGCTCAATCTTATAAGAGTATATTTCTTCTTCAGAATTAATATCATCAAATGAAAACTGAATTGTTTCACCTAGTTTTATTATTGGGTGATAAACATTAATTTTATTTGGTTTTAAAACGATTGATTTGATGTTTTTTGGTGCTTGAATAAGTATGTTGTCTTGGGCACATAAAGTGTTTAAAAACATAATGAAAACCACAGAAAACAGTAATGATTTTTTTGATATTTGCATTTTATCTGAAGTTAATTAAAGCATAAATAAAAAAGTAATTTACGTTTTAATATTAGACTAAAATTGGTTTAAAAAATTTAATTTTTCTCCAAAAGTAAAGATATTAATTAGTAAGTTTGTAACATTTATATCTTTATTGTAAAACTTTACAATAAAGGGAGTTACTAATTCAAATTAATGCAAGTATGTCAAAAGACATTAGAATTAAAAAAGGCTTAGATATTAAGCTGAAAGGAAAAGCACAGCAAAAATTATCTTCTGTTTCCCGTTCTAAGATATTTGCAATAAAACCATCAAATTTTCACGGAATTATCCCTAAATTGACTGTTAAAGTTGGGGATAAAGTTAATGTTGGGGATGTGGTTTTTTATGCAAAACAAAATGAACAAATTAAATTTACTTCGCCAGTTAGTGGAGAAATAAAAGAAATTGTTCGTGGAGCAAAACGAAAGATCTTAAGTGTAAAAATTATTGCGGACGCTAAAGATACATACAAAGATTTTGGAATAAAATCACCAAGCAAAATAACACATCAAGAGGTTAAAAAAAATCTTTTGGAGAGTGGTTGTTGGGCGTCGATCAAACAACGACCTTATGATATTATTGCAAATCCGGATGACTCGCCTAAGGCAATATTTATTTCAGCAAGTGCTACCGCACCGCTGGCTGCAAATCCTGTTTTCATTCTTAACGGAAGAGAAAAAGAATTTCAAGCTGGTATTGAAGTGCTTGGAAAATTAACCGAAGGCAAAGTACATTTATCATTTAATCCCGCAGATGCATCATTTTTTAATGATATTCAAGGGGTAATATTACATAAGGTTTCTGGTAAACACCCTGCTGGAAATGTTGGTGTTCAGATCTCAAAAATTGATCCTGTTAATTCTGGTGAAAAAGTTTGGGTAGTACAGCCACAAGATGTTGCAACTATTGGTAAACTATTTTTAACTGGTAAATATGATGCTTCAAAAATAATAGCACTTGCAGGATCTCAAGTAGAATCACCACAATATTATAAGCTTATTCAAGGAGCACAAATAAGTGATATTTTGGATGGTAAACTATCGAGAGATAATAGTCGAATTATTAGCGGTAATCCTTTAACAGGAGAAACGGTTATTTTAAACGATTCAGTAGGTTATTACGATAATGAAATTTCGGTTTTACCAGAAGGAGATCATTATAGTTTATTTGGTTGGATGCCATTTTTTGGGAATGATAAATTTAGTATGTCTCGTACATTCTTTTCATTTTTAACTCCAAAGAAAGAGTATGATTTAGATACCAATTTAAACGGAGAAGATCGTGCAATGGTCGTTACTGGAGAAATGGAAAAGGTAATGCCAATGGATATTTATCCAATGCAGCTATTAAAAGCTGTATTGATAGAAGATATTGAGAATATGGAAAATTTAGGGATCTATGAAGTAGCTCCTGAAGATTTTGCATTGATAGATTTTGTAAGTTCTTCAAAAATTGAAGCACAGGATATTATTCGTCAAGGTTTAGATTTAATGATTAAAGAAGTAGGTTAAATGGATTTAAGAAAACAAATAGATAAAATTAAGCCCCACTTTGAAAAAGGAGGTAAGTATGAAAAATACGGACCAGCTTTTGATGGGATTGAAACATTTTTATACGTTCCTAATCATACTACTAAAAAAGGTGCACATATACGTGATGGTGTAGATTTGAAAAGAGTAATGATGATTGTGGTATTAGCTTTAGTACCTGCAACTATTTTTGGTATTTGGAACATCGGTTTCCAAAACATGGGAGAAGGTCAAAGTTTTTGGGCATATTTTAGTTTTGGGGCAATAAGATTCTTACCAATGGTTATCATATCTTATGGTTTAGGATTAGGTATAGAGTTTGCTTATGCAATTTTTAGAGGCCATTCAGTAAATGAAGGTTATTTGGTAACAGGCTTATTAATTCCGTTAATTATGCCTATTGATTTACCACTTTGGATGTTGGCAGTTTCTGTTGTATTTGCAGTAGTTATTGGTAAAGAAGCATTTGGAGGAACAGGAATGAATATTTTAAATCCGGCTCTAGTCGCTCGTGCATTTGCACTTTTCTCCTATGCAGCATATATGTCTGGTAATACTGTTTGGGTGGCAGACGCTGTTGCGGATGGAGTTTCAGGCGAAACCGTTTTAGGAGCTTTAGGAGGCAATATTATGCCAAATACAAGCGTAATGGATATGTTTATGGGATATATGCCGGGATCAGTAGGAGAAACTTCGGTTTTAATGATACTAATTGGTGCAGCTTTTTTACTTTTTACAGGAATTGCAAGTTGGAGGATTATGCTTGCAACTGTAATTGGAGCATCCTTAACCGGATTATTATTTAATGCAATTGGCAGTGAAACCAATATTCTATTTAATTTTCCTTGGTGGCAACACTTATTAGTTGGTGGGTTTGCTTTTGGTGCAGTATTTATGGCAACCGATCCGGTAACGGCAGCACAAACAACAAAAGGAAAATGGATCTATGGATTTTTAATAGGTGTTTTTGCAATATTGATTAGAATTGTAAATCCAACATTACCAGAAGGTATGATGATGGCAATACTATTAATGAATGTTTTTGCACCAACTATTGATCACTATGTGATTAAATCGAATGTTAATAAAAGAAAAAAACGTTTACAAAAAGTTAAAGCGTAATTATTATGGATAAAAATAGCAACGCATATACATTTCTTTTTGCAATTATTATGGTAGTTATTGTTGCAGCAGCTCTGGCTTTTACTGCAACATCATTAAAACCATTGCAAGCAGAGAATGTTAGAAAAGAAAAAATGCAGAGTATTATATCTACTATTGGTGTTGAAGCATCAAGAGATGAATCTGCTGCAAAGTTTGACGAATTTATTAAGCAACAACTTTCATTAAAACCTGATGGTACTGTTGATGAGACTGTAAATGCCTTTACTCTTGATTTAGCAAAAGAAACAAAAAAGTCTAATGATCAACAACGTTTTCCAATGTATGTTGCAGAAAAAGAAGGTAAAACTTATTATGTGATTCCACTTTTTGGATCTGGTCTTTGGGATGCTATTTGGGGTTATATAGCTTTAGATGGCGATAAGAACACTATTATTGGAGCTTCTTTTGATCATAAAGGTGAAACACCAGGTTTAGGTGCAGATATCAATCAATCATGGTATGAAGATCAGTATATAGGCAAAACCATCTTTAATGAAAAAGGTGATTTTGTATCGGTAAAAGCAATTAAAGGTGGCGCTCCTTTAGGAGATAAACATGGTGTTGATGCAATTTCTGGAGGTACAATTACTTCTGATGGTGTTAACGATATGGTTGAAGAAAGATTAAAAAATTATATTCCTTATTTAAAAAATAATTAGTTATGTCTGAAGAGAAAGAAGCCTTGTTTTCAAAAAATAACAGGGCGTTATTAACCGATCCATTAAGTGATAATAATCCAATTACAGTACAGGTTTTAGGTATTTGTTCTGCTTTGGCAATTACCGTACAATTAAAACCAGCAATTGTTATGTCTATTGCTGTATTGTTTGTATTGGTTTTTAGTAATTTAATTGTGTCGTTATTAAGAAATATGATTCCGAGTAGAATTAGAATTATCGTACAACTTTTGGTTGTAGCATCATTGGTAATTTTGGTTGACCAAGTATTAAAAGCATATGCTTATGACGTAAGTAAAGAATTATCTGTTTTTGTTGGGTTAATTATTACCAACTGTATAATCATGGGTAGATTAGAAGCATTTGCATTAGCAAATGGACCGTGGAAATCAGTTTTAGATGGAATTGGAAATGCTGCTGGTTATGGTTTTATCTTAATAGTAGTAGCATTTTTTCGTGAATTATTAGGTTCAGGAAAATTATTGGGATATGAAATTTTAGGACATAAAGGAAAAACTATTGCAGAATCTACAGGCTTATATCAACTTGGATATGAAAATAATGGATTTATGTTATTATCACCAATGGCATTAATTACAGTTGGGATAATTATTTGGGTCCATAGGTCAAAGAATAGAAAGTTAATTGAAAATTAAATTATTCTTAATAAATATTATCTGTTACAAACAGATTAAAAAATATAAATCATGGAAGAATTAGGAAGTTTATTTATACGCAGCATTTTTATAGACAATATGGTTTTTGCCTATTTTCTTGGAATGTGTTCGTATTTGGCAGTATCTAAAAAAGTAGATACAGCTGTAGGTATGGGAGCTGCTGTAATATTTGTATTGATAATTACAGTTCCTGTTAACTACTTATTAGATACATATATTTTAAAAGAAGGTGCGTTAACCTGGTTAGGGCCTGAATACGCAAATATTGATTTGAGCTTTTTGAGTTTTATTTTATTTATTGCAGTAATTGCATCGATGGTACAACTTGTTGAAATGATTGTTGAAAGGTTTGCACCAGCACTTTATGGAGCTCTTGGTATTTTCTTACCACTTATTGCTGTAAACTGTGCAATTTTAGGAGGTTCTTTATTTATGCAACAAAAAAACTTTAGTTCAGTTGGTGAATCTGCAGTTTATGGATTAGGATCAGGTATAGGATGGTTTTTAGCTATTTTAGCTATTGCCGCAATTAGAGAGAAAATTACTTATTCAAATGTACCAAAACCTTTAAGAGGATTAGGGATAACTTTTATAATTACTGGTTTAATGGCAATTGCATTTATGAGTTTTTCAGGAATAAAATTATAGAATAAATAATATGAATCCAATAGTAGCAAGTATCGTATTTTCATTAATATTAATATTAATATTGGTAACCATTTTATTGGTTGCCAAGGCAAAATTACTTCCTTCGGGGAAAGTTAAAATATTAATTAACGGAGAAAAAGAAGTTGAAGTAGAAACTGGAAGTTCTTTGTTAGGAACTTTAGGAGAAAAAGGAATATTCTTACCATCGGCTTGCGGTGGTGGTGGAACTTGTGTTCAATGCGAATGTCATGTTCAATCTGGTGGAGGGGAAGCTCTACCTACAGAAACACCTCATTTTACCAGAAAAGAATTAGCAGGAGGAATTAGACTTGCATGTCAGGTAAAAGTAAAAGAGGATATGGAAATAACCATTCCAGAAGAAATATTCGGTATTAAGAAATTCAAAGCAAAAGTTGTTTCCAATTATAATGTGGCATCTTTTATTAAAGAATTTGTTGTTGAATTACCGGAAGACATGGATTATAAAGCGGGAGGTTATATACAAATTGAAATCCCTAAATGTGAGGTTGATTATAAAGATATCGATATTACAGCACATCCAAAAGAACATCAGGGAGAACCAGATAAGTTTAAAATGGAATGGGATAATTTTAATCTGTGGCCTTTACAGATGAAGAACAGTGAAAGTGTTGAAAGGGCATATTCTATGGCTTCATATCCTGCAGAAGGAAGACATGTAATGTTAAATGTTCGTATCGCTACTCCGCCATGGGATAGAGCTAAAAACGGCTGGATGGATGTAAATCCAGGGATAGCATCTTCTTATATTTTTAGTAGAAAACCTGGTGATGAAGTAATTGTTTCAGGACCTTACGGTGAATTCTTTATTAATGAATCTGATGCCGAAATGCTTTATGTAGGTGGTGGTGCAGGTATGGCTCCAATGCGCTCGCATTTATATCATTTATATAAAACTTTAAAAACTGGTAGAACTGTAACTTATTGGTATGGAGGGAGATCTAAACGTGAATTATTCTATGTTGAACACTTTAGAGAGTTAGAAAAAGAATTCCCTAATTTCAGATTCTTTATTGTTCTTTCTGAACCAGCAGAGGAAGATAACTGGAAAGCAATGAAAGATGTTAATGATAGAGAAGGTGATGGTTTCTTAGGATTTGTTCACCAGGCAGTAATCGATAATTATTTATCAAAACATGATGCACCTGAAGATATCGAATTATATTTCTGTGGGCCACCAATGATGAATAATGCAGTTCAGAAAATGGGTGAAGACTTTGGTTTACCAGATGAAAATATTCGTTTTGATGATTTTGGAGGATAAAATGTAACATATTTAACCAAAAACCGTCATATTTAATGACGGTTTTTTTTTGCAATACTATTTTTCAACTGTTAAAGTTTTAGAAATTATTAGTAAAAATGGCTAAGTTTACTTAAATTCAAATCTATGTCTGGATGGTTAATCATACTTTTTGTAATGGCTTTTGCCTATATATTAGCCAATTTTGTATTATATCTTATTCAAGATAAGTTTATTTTTCATGCTGAAAAATTACCTAAAAATCACAAATTTATTTTAAACAGGGATTTTGATGAAGTAAATATTGAATCAGATGATGGAGAAGTCCTAAATGCAATTCATGTTAAATTTGATGTGCCAAGCGGCGTTATAATTTATTTTCATAATCGCTCTGAGAATTTGAATGATTTATCTGAAGTAATCACACTTCTTTCTAATTTTAATTATGATATTTTGGCAATGGATTATAGAGGCTTTGGCAAAAGTTCAGGAAATTATAATGACAAATTAATGTTTAATGATGCCCAGCTATGGTATGATTATGTTGTTGATAATTATGATGAATCTTCAATTGTTGTTTATGGTCAAGGAATAGGATCTTCTTTTGCAGCAAGTGTAACAGCTAATAATAATCCTTCACAACTTATTCTAGAAGCACCAATTTATAATCTTGTGAATTCTGCAAAATTTCAATATCCATATTTACCATATAAATTATTGCTAAAATATGATTTGGATACAGCTTTTTATTTTAAAAATATTACATGTAAAACTACTATTTTCCATGGATTAAAAGATAAAATCGAATCTTTTAACTCCAGCCAGATGCTTTATGATATATCTAATAAGGAAATTACTGAGCTTATTTTACTCGAAGATGCCAATCATTTCAGTATTATCATTCAGCATAAATTTACTACTAAAATTAGTGAAATATTAGCATAAAAAAAGCTGCCCGTTAAAGACAGCTTATTTTTATATAATTGAATATTCTTTATTCAGGTTTTTCTTCAAGAATTTTAAAGAATTCCTCTAATTGAGGTAAAATTACAATTCTTGTTCTTCTATTTGTTGCTCTTCCAGCAGCTGTATCATTACTTTCTAAAGGAACGTATTCACTTCTACCTGCAGCAATCATACGATCTGGTTTAACATCGAAATCATTTTGTAGAACTCTAACTACCGAAGAAGCTCTTGCTGTACTTAGATCCCAGTTATCTTTCATACAAGAAGTTTTAATTGGCACATTATCTGTGTAACCTTCAACTTGAACATCCATATTTGGTTTTGATTTAACAACTGTTGCAACTTTTCCTAAAACTTCTTTTGCTCTATCAGAAACTACAGCACTACCAGTTTTAAATAACATTTTATCGGCAATAGAAATATAAACAACTGTTTTTTCTATATCAATCTGAATATCTTCATCCTGAATACCAGCTGCTAATTCCTTTTTCAATTGGAAAGCTAAAGCTAAATTGATAGAATCTTTTCTTGTCATTGCATCGCGAATACCATTGATATATTTATCTTTTTCACTTAATTGAGAAATAACTTCTTTAATATTTTCTGATGATGATTGTGTTAAAACAGTTAAATTCTCAACCTGCTGTAAAGATCTTGCTTTATCGTCTGTTAATATTTTATTTAATTCAGTTAGGTGCTCTGAATCAATGCTTCTTCTTTGAAGTTCAACTTGACATTTTTGAAGATCAGCTTTTGCATCTACTAGATCTTTCTTGGTTACACCGTATTGATCTTCTAATTCTGAATATTGTTTTTGAGAAACACAAGAAGAAAGAAGTACGGATAAAACTACTGCTGTAAAAAATAATTTTTTCATACTGATATATAAATTTTAATTAAAGTGCTAAGGTATTAATAATTTTATGTTTTATAAAGATTTTAATTCTAAAATCAGATAACAAAACTAATATATAAAGTATCTTTGAATGTTAAAAGATTACTAATTTTTTTATAAATGAAGAATTTTTTTATCATAACGTTAATTTTCTTATTTTTTTCTTGTAATAAAGAGAGTAACGAAAAAGTAGTTAAGCTTGAAGGAAGGGCATTAGGAACAACTTTTCATATTACTTATTTGGATAAAAATGATAGAGATTTCACCAAACAAGTTGATAGTTTAATCCATGCGGTTAATAAATCATTATCTACGTATTTATCAAGTTCAGATATATCAAAAATTAATAAAGGAGATACCACAATTGTTGTAGATAAAATGTTTACAGAAGTATTTCAAAAATCAAATATAATTTTTAATGAAACCAGTGGTGCTTTTGACCCAACAATTGGTGTTTTGGTTAATGCATGGGGTTTTGGTCCAGAAGGAGAGATAGATAGTTTAGATTCTTTAAAGATCAAAAATTTAATGAAATATGTTGGTTTTAATAAAGTTAAGATTCAAAATAAAAAAGTGATTAAGCAACATATTGAAACCTATTTAGATTTTAATGCTAATGCCAAAGGATATGCAGTTGATATTATTGGTAGATTTTTAGAAGAAAGATCAATTCAAAATTATTTAGTAGAAATAGGTGGGGAAATAAGGGCTAGAGGTAAAAACGTAAAACAAAAATATTGGAAAATTGCTATTGAAAAACCACATTTTGATGGATCACGATCATTTCAAACATTTATAACTTTAGAAAACGAATCTATTGCAACTTCTGGTAATTATAGAAAGTTTAAAATTGATCCGGTTACCGGAAATAAATATGCCCATACTATTGATACAAAAACAGGTTATCCAAGCAAAAGTAATTTATTAAGTGCATCTGTAATAGCACCAATAGATTGTGCAGATGTTGATGCTTATGCAACTGCTATTTTAGCAATGGGTTTAGATAAAAGTAAATTATTTTTACAACAACATCTCCAATTAAAAGCATTTTTAATTTATATTGATACAAGTGGGAAAATACAACACTTTGAAACTGACAACTTAAATTTAATCAAGTAGTTTTCAATTTTAAGATATAATTAGATGTATTTTCTATGATTTAAAATCAAACTCTAAATATTGCTTTAAATTTTTTGGTATATTGCAAGTTGATTAACCAATCAAGTTTTTTTATAATATGAAACAAAAATTATTAAAATATTCAGGCTTATTTATCGTCTTTATTTTTTGTTTTTTAAATACTGCAAACGCTCAAGATTATTTACCTGAAAAGCCTAAAATCCAAACCAGTGTTTATGATAATGCAAAGATGATGTCTGGTTTTGAGGCAAAATCTTTAGAACAAAAATTAATAAAGTATAACGATACAACTTCCACTCAAATAGTTGTTGTTACGGTTAATTCATTAGAAGGAAATGATATTGCAATGTATGCAACTGAATTGGCGCATAAATGGGGTATCGGTCAAACAGGAAAGGATAATGGTATTTTGCTTGTAGTTTCTAAAAGTGACCGAAAAGTTACTATTAGAACCGGTTATGGAGTAGAATATCTACTTACCGATGCACTTTCAAAAAGGATTATCACCAATATAATAACACCATCATTTAAACAAGGTGATTTTTATGGAGGTTTAGATAAAGGCACTTCTGCAATTATGCAAATAATGAGTGGAGCTTATGAAGGAAGTCCACCCAATTATAGTGATGGTGAAGGTGGTATTCCAATTATTTTTATTTTCTTTTTATTTTTTATTTTAATGTCGATCTTCTCACGTAAAAATCGAGGAGGTAAAGATGGAGATAATAATAAAGGACGAAAAGGAGGGATGTCATTATTAGACGCTATAATTCTAAGTAATGCCGGTAGAGGAAGTTATCATGGAAGCGGAGGCTTTGGAGGAAGCTCCGGAGGAGGTTTCGGTGGTGGCGGTTTCGGCGGTGGCTTTGGTGGCGGAGGTTTCGGTGGTGGCGGTGCCAGTGGAGGATGGTAAAAGCACCTTATTTTTATATCTTTTTCAATCTTTACTTTTATTATCTTTGCAAATTAAAATAACACCCTATGATCAATATAAAATCCCGTGAAGAAATCGAATTACTTCGGGAAAGTGCACTAATAGTTTCAAAAACCTTAGGGGAAGTTGCAAAGCTGATTAAACCTGGTGTGACGACTCTGCAATTAGATAAAATAGCCGAAGAACATATAAGAGATTTAGGTGCCATTCCAGGATTTTTAGGATTATATGATTTTCCAAATACACTATGTATGAGTCCTAATGCACAAATAGTTCATGGGATTCCTAATGATAAACCTTTAGAAGAAGGAGATATTATTTCGGTTGATTGTGGAGCATTAAAAAATGGCTTTTTTGGAGATCATGCCTATACTTTTCAAGTTGGAGAAGTTGATGAAGAAATAAAAAAACTTTTACAAATTACTAAAGAGAGTTTGTATATGGGGATTCGTGAATTTAAAATTGGAAATCGTGTTGGTGATGTAGGATTTGCAATTCAAAATTACACTGAAAAACATGGTTATGGAGTGGTTCGTGAATTGGTTGGTCATGGTTTGGGTAGGGAAATGCATGAAGATCCTGAAATGCCAAATTATGGTAGAAGAGGGAGAGGTAAAAAGTTTAAAGAAGGAATGGTTGTTGCTATCGAGCCGATGATAAATATGGGAACACACCGTATTAAACAATTTAGTGATGGCTGGACTATCAAAACAGCAGATTTAAAACCAAGCGCTCATTTTGAACATGATATTGCTATTGTTAACGGTAAACCTGAATTACTTTCTACTTTTAAATACGTGTATGATGCTTTAGGAATAGTTAGCAATGAAGAAGATGAATTTAATAACTAGTTTATTTTTTTAGGAATTATAGCCTAAGTAATAAAAGAATTATCCTTTAATTTTTTTTTGTGAAAAGTAGTGTAATAGGAGTCATATTAAATACAATTCCGCGTCCGTACTTAATAAAGCTGAGTTATTTAGCAAGTCCGATTTTAGCTGCTTGGCTAAAAGGAGATACTTTTACCGATCCGATTGACGGGAAAAGTTTTAGAAAATTTTTACCTTATGGTTATGGAGAACAACGACCAAATGTTTTATCTCCTGGTACACTTTCGCTAGAACGTCATCGTTTGCTTTGGTTATATTTAAAAAATAAAACAGACTTTTTTACTAAGCCCAAAAAAGTGCTACACATGGCACCCGAACAATGTTTTTTACCACTTTTTAAAAAGCAAAAAAATTTAGATTACACAACAGCAGATCTATATTCGCCAATTGTTGATATAAAAGCTGACTTATTAGATCTTCCTTTTGAAGATAATACTTTTGATGTAGTATTTTGTAATCATGTTTTAGAGCATATTGAAGATGATAATAAAGCTATGTCTGAACTTTATAGAGTCTTAAAACCTGGCGGAATGGGGATTTTTCAAATACCACAAGATTTGAATCTGGAAAAAACCTATGAAGATTTTTCTATCACATTACCCGAAGAACGCACAATACATTTTGGACAATACGATCATGTAAGAATTTATGGAAAAGACTATTTTGATAGATTAAGGAAAGTTGGTTTTACAGTGAATGAAGTAGATTATTCACAACAAATTTCTCTAGAATTAGTTGAAAAATATAGATTGGTAAAAGGTGAAATTTTACCAGTTTGTTTTAAAAAAGCTTAGAAAAATGTAATCTAATTTCTTAGGTTACATTTACTTTTCGTATAATATTAGCTAATATTTTAGGAAAAAATCTTTTTAAATATACTGCAGCTGTTTCTTTTGCACCTCCAATAATCACTTCCTTTTTTTGTTTTGAAATTGCATTGATAGCTTTTTTCGCAAAGGCATCTGGACTTAATCCATTTGCTGTGGCATCATCTAATTTATTAAATTTACTTCCATTTGCAGTAAGAGCATTATTAGAAATCTGGGTATTTACATATCCGGGACAAATTATTGTAACAGCAATATTATGATTAAATAATTCGGCTCTAAGGCTATCAAAAAAACCGTGTAAAGCATGTTTAGAACCAGCATAAGCTGATCGTAAAGGTGTGCCAATTTTTCCCATCACACTGCTAATAACTACTATTTGACCACTATTTTTAGCAATAAAGTGAGGTAATAGTGTTTTTGTTAAAGCAATAGTGCCGAAATAATTAATTTTAAAAAGTTGTTTATCTACTTTTAATTGGGTTTCTAGAGCTAAAGAACGCTGACTAATTCCTCCATTGTTGATTAAAATATCAATTCCGTCAAATATATTTAAAGCCTTCTCTACAATTTTATCAAAAGAGGAATGATCTGCTAGATTTAAGGGTAAAACGGCAATGTTTGTTGTTTGTTCGCATCGCTTTTTAACTTTATCTAATGCTTCCTTATTTCTTGAAGATAAAATTAGATTTACATCTTTTTCTGATAAAGCCATTGCCAAAGCTTTTCCAATTCCAGAAGAAGCTCCTGTAATCCAAATAGTTTTGTTTTTAAAAGTCATTATTTTGATTTTGCATAAATATATAAATAATCTTCATAAAAAAAGCTCTCGATAATTTCGAGAGCTTTTTAATTAAAATATATTTTGAGAAAAATTATTGCTTTTCTTTCTTGATTAATTCTTCTACATCTTTACCTTCAAGAATTTTAGTTTCTACTTTTTCTTCACCATCAACAATAGTTGTAGTAGTGATTGTAGCTTTCTTTTCTTCTTTATCAATAATAACTTTTACCTCTTTAGAAACTTCATTAGTTGCAGTTTGAATTCCGCCTTGTAACTCAATAGTTACAGTTTTTTCATTATGAGCTTCTAGATTTAATGCAATACTTGGTGCAATTACCAAAGCAACAACCGACATTAATTTTAATAAAATATTTAATGAAGGTCCAGAAGTATCTTTAAAAGGATCACCAACAGTATCACCAACAACAGCTGCTTTATGAAGATCAGAACCTTTTCCATATTCAACACCATTAACTGTAACGCCTTCTTCAATCATTTTTTTAGCATTATCCCATGCTCCACCTGCATTTGATTGAAATATTGCCATTAAAACACCAGTTACTGTTACACCAGCTAATAGACCACCTAACATTTCGGCTCCACCAATAAACCCTACCAAAACAGGAGTAACAATAGCTAAAAGACCCGGTAAAACCATTTCTTTAATAGATGCTTCTGTTGAAATAGCAACACATTTATCATATTCGGCAACACCATCTGCTTTATCAAAAATTGCTCTGTCTTCTGGAGTAGCTTTTGACATATCAGAATCGTATTTCCTCATAACTTCCAATGCATTTTTCAACTCAGGAATATCTTTAAACTGACGTCTAACTTCTTCAATCATTGCCATTGCAGCTCTACCAACAGCTCCCATAGAAAGTGCTGAGAAAACGAAAGGTAACATACCACCAACAAATAAACCTGCCATTACAGTAGATTTAGAAATATCGATAGAATTAATATTTGCCTGTTGCATAAATGCTGAGAACAATGCTAAAGCTGTTAAAGCAGCAGAAGCAATTGCGAAACCTTTACCAATAGCAGCGGTTGTATTACCAACAGCATCTAATTTATCAGTTTTTTCTCTAACTTCTTTTGGTAATTCAGCCATTTCAGCAATACCACCGGCATTATCAGAAATAGGACCGTAAGCATCAACTGCTAATTGGATACCGGTATTTGCAAGCATACCTACCGCAGCAATTGCGATACCATATAATCCTGCAAAGTGAAAAGAAAGAATAATTGCAGCAGCAATTAAAAGAATTGGAATAGCCGTTGACATCATACCAACACCTAAACCTGCAATAATATTTGTTGCAGCACCTGTAGCTGACTGATTAACGATTCCGGTTACAGGCTTTGTACCTGTACCTGTATAATATTCAGTTATCATACCTACACCCAATCCAGCAACAAGTCCTACTATTGTAGCCAAAAACACACCCATTGATGTGAATTCAACTCCGTTGAATGACCATGCTTCAGGTAAGAAATTTGTAATTAAAAAGTAAGAAGCAACTACCATAATAGCCGATGATAAGTATTCACCAACATTAAGAGCTGTTTGAGGATTTCCTCCGTCTTTAACTTTTACAAAGAAAGTTCCGATAATTGATGTGATAATTCCTGTTGCTGCAAGAGCTAAAGGAAGAATAACTGCACCTAATTTGAATTCTGCGAAAGCATCTAAATTAAAGAAAACTGCACCTAATACCATTGTTGCAATGATAGAACCAACAAAAGATTCGAATAAGTCAGCACCCATACCGGCAACATCACCAACATTATCACCAACATTATCTGCAATAGTTGCAGGGTTTAGAGGATGATCTTCAGGAATACCTGCTTCAACTTTACCAACAAGGTCAGCGCCAACATCGGCAGCTTTAGTATAAATACCTCCACCAACACGTGCAAATAATGCAATTGAAGATGCTCCTAAAGAGAAACCTGAGATAATATTTAATACAGTAGCTAAACCATCTTTATCATCAACACCATATATATTACTATAAATTAGAAATAGAACACTTAAGCCAATAACTCCTAAGGACACAACACCGATTCCCATTACGGCACCACCTGAAAAGGCAACCTCTAGTGCTTTATTCAATGATGTACGTGCAGCATTAGTTGTTCTAACATTTGCTTTGGTAGCGATTCGCATACCGATATATCCGGCTAGAGCCGACATTAAAGCTCCTACAACAAACGATAAAGCTACTAAACCGCTTGAGTTTTCTTCTGAGTTTCCTTTAAAAACTAATAAAACTGCTACTGCAATTACAAAAACAGATAATACTTTGTATTCTGCCTTTAAAAATGCCAATGCACCGTCAGAGATGTGTTTAGCAATAATTGCCATTTTTTCGGTTCCTACTTCTTGCTTTGATACCCATGCAGATTTATAAAACATAAACACGAGACCAACGACTCCGGCAAGTGGTAACAAGTAAATTAAACTTTCCATACTTATTTATTATAATTAATAATTTTAAAATGTCTGCAAAAGTAATAAAACTAGGCAAATAAAAAAAAAAGAGAATGGTTTTTTACGATATCATTATACTTGATTAGAAAATAATATTAACGAAATGTATTTTATTGATATGGTGCATGTTAAGAATTATGAAATAATTTATATTGTAAAATTTATAATAATTTTTTATCATTGATTAGATATCTGTGAAATTTTAGATAGGGATAAAAGGCATTTAACCGGAAAATTAAATAAAAATGCAAAATAATCAATCCGTAATTATTGCTCAAAATCCGATATTATGCTCTACTCAGTTAACTTTTTATTTTCTGTTTTCGTCCAATTACAAAATATAAAATTGTTCCAATCAAATTGAAAAATAGTACAACTAATACCCAAACAATTTTATCATTTCCATTGAATTTACTTTTTAATATATCAATCAGTGTTATTATTGTTGGGATAATTCCAAGTAATACAAATGATATTATTATTATTTGCCAAGGTCCAATCATTCCTAAATATGTCATCTTTTCTTATTTACAACTTTTGTTTATCGGCATTAAAGCCAACAATTGTATAAACGTATTGCATTTATACGACCTATGGCAAGTTAGCGAATTTTTAATTTTTAGAGTTTCTCTATTGACATTTTGTAAAAAAACATCTTAATGCTTTGTGTCCAAACTATTTACATCATTGGTGTTTTGTGTATATACAATTTGAAGAAATTGACTATAATTACCTTAATCAATAGTTCATCAATTTATTAACCAATAACTACTGAATACAGAGAATATAAGATGTTGTGGTTAATATGGTGGTTATTTCGAAATACAAAAACCTCACAGTTAATTAACTATGAGGCTTCTTTGTACCTTGAGTGGGAGTACTATTACACAAATCACTACTATTTAATACAAATTGAAACTTCATCAAATATAATAAAAAACATTATATATAAAAGGATTAAAGGTATATTTTTTACTTTACATAGCTTGAATTAGTTTGAAATAATTTGTAATCTACAATACAAATACAATACAAAATTAGTATATTTGTATTCTAAAGATTAATCACATGGCTACAATTAATTTTCTGTACAGGTCAACAAGACAAAAATCAACTTTAAATTTACGCTTGTTATATCGGTATAACTCAATGGACTTTATACTTGGTGCTAAAACCAAATTAGAAGTAAGTAAAAAATACTGGACAAAACAACACACAAAAATAAGATCAAGAGATATTGAC
>DAOUQH010000090.1 GCA_030625645.1 Flavobacteriia bacterium
ACCAATAATGATATTGTCAACTTTATCCATGATGTTTTTTATCACATCAATTTTTGAGGATACTTTTGCCCCCCCAATAACTGCAGTAACCGGTTTAGTACTATTATTTAAAACAGCGTTTAGACTTTCTACTTCTTTCGATAATAAAACTCCGAAACATTTATTTTCAGGAAAGAATTGTGCAATTATTGTAGTAGAAGCGTGCGCTCTGTGTGCAGTACCAAAAGCATCATTTACATAAATATCACCAAGCTTTGAAAGTTTTTCAGCAAAATCCTTATCACCTGCTTTTTCTTCAGGATGAAAGCGTAAATTTTCTAATAATAAAATTTCACCATTTTGTAATTCAGCAGCAGCTTTTTCTGCAAGTTCGCCAATACAATTTTCTACAAATTTTACATGTACACCAAGTATATTAGTAACTTCTTTAACAATATGTTTTAGCGAGAACTTCTCTTCAACTCCTTTTGGACGACCCAAATGCGACATTAAAATTGCACTACCACCATCTTCAAGAACTTTGAGAATTGTAGGCTTGGCAGCTTGAATTCTTGTTGTATCAGTTACCTGTAATTCTTCATTTAAGGGTACATTAAAATCTACTCTAATTAATGCTTTTTTATCTTTAAAATTAAAATCGTTTACTGTTTTCATTATCTAAATTTTTAGTAATACAAATGTAATAAATTGTATGTGGTTTGTTGAAAATTTAAATGCAAAATAGATGTTAAATATTTTTGTTAAATTTACAAAGTACAAATAATGATTAAAAATGACAAAAGTTCAAAAAACAACATTAATTTTAATCATAGCATATTTAATTTGGGAAATATCTCTTAGAATATGGAGTCCGGAGGCAAATATCAGAGTTGATCTTCTCTTTATTTATCCTGTTTTAATAGTGCTAATCATTATCTCACTTGTTCAGAAATTTAAATAATAATTTATTAAACACATTGCTTTTGAAAAATTTAAAAACTATTTCTTTTCTATTGCTGATTTTACTCTACAATTGTACCAATATTAAAAAAGAAAATCAATCCACACCAACAGAAACAAAACAAGAAATTAAAGCTGAACAACAAATAGAAATAAAAAACGAACCTAAAATTAATCAACAAATAGAAATAAACAGCAAATCTAAACCGGATTCATTATATTTTAATGTCTTATTAGGAAAATACCCTACACAGATAGGATTATTTGAAAATGAAATTTTAGCAAGTAGATTAAAGAGTATCAACAGATTAGATTATGATGCCTTGCTTGCAAACTGGAATACAGAAACTCCAATTACGATAGAAGACCAGATTATTCACGCAAGTGGGTGTAAAGCACATAATTGCCCCAGTAGTGGTTACGAACTCTTTATTGATTTAAAAAATGATAACATTAATTTATATCATTTTAGATCAAACACTTTAAGAGTTTACACTGAAAAAGATTGGATTACTTTACCCAAAGGTTTTAGTAATGAAATTGATATTAAAAAATCTAATGCAAAAATTGGTAGTACCAGTGATGATATGGAGTCTACTTATAATATTACTTTATAGAAAAAATTATGAAAAAATTATTTTTAGCTTTAGTAATTATAACATTACTAAGTTCATGTGGTCAAGAAAAGACTACAGAGAAAAAAGAAGCTTCTGAAACAAAAACCGAAGCTAAAGTTGTAAAGGAAACTCCAAAGGATGATGCCACTTTTACTAAAGAATTTAAAACAAAGTCAGGAAAGGTTTTTATTGTTAAAGAAGAAAAACCTAGTGCCAGTATCAGTAAAATAACTGTGACTCCAAAAGGGTTTACAGTAGTAAATGAGCCAATGAAAATGGAAGAAAGTGATCCTTTTGATTATGCGCTCGTTGCTGATATTAATGGTGATGGTTTTGACGAATTGTATATCATAACAAGAGGTGCCGGTTCCGGATCTTATGCTAAAGTTTATGGTTTTTCATCTAATAATGATAAAAGTGTAACACCAATTTATGTACCTGAATTGTCTGATGATGATTTTGTGAAACTTTTTCCAGGATATATGGGGCATGATAAATTTTATGTAGAAGGTAATAAATTGTATAGAAAATACCCAATCTATAAAAAAGAAGATACAAATGCTAACCCAACCGGAGGTGAAAAAGTATTAGAATACAAATTAAAACAAGGAGAAGCATCCTGGATCTTAGAATTAGTGAAATAAATTATTTCTTGATTTATTTGTAATTAAATTTAATCCCAACAAGATAAACAACTCCAATCTTGCTAGCATCTTTATTTAAAACAACCATTGGCTGGACAGAAGTGTAATGGTGTTTTTAACTTACCCATTATTTTTGGTATCCGGATATTCATGGCCAATAGATGCAATGCCTAAGTTTTTGTAATATTTTGCTAATTTATTACCATCAACCCCTTATTTTAATATTTTTAATATGTTGTCAGATGAAGGTGCAACACTAAATAATATACAATCTGGTTTTATTCATTTATTGATCATATTAATATTTGGTTATTTTGCATTGTATTTACGCTATAAATTTATGTACAAAAAGGCAAGTAACATTAAAAGTTAAATTTAGTCTTTGTAATTTTAGCATGTGGAGGATAAGATAGAAATAAGTAAAATTATACATATTGATATGGATGCATTTTTTGCCTCTGTAGAACAAATGGATAATCCTCAGTTAAAAGGAAAACCGGTTGTAGTTGGTGGAGGTGAAAAACGAGGTGTTGTAGCAGCTGCGAGTTATGAAGCGAGAAAGTATGGAGTTAGATCAGCGATGAGTGGTGTACTAGCCAAGAAAAATTGTCCGGATCTGATTTTTATTAAACCTCGTTTTAATCGTTATAAAGAAATTTCAAATCAAATTCGCAAGATTTTTTATGATTATACTGATTTGGTTGAGCCACTGAGTTTAGATGAAGCTTATTTGGATGTGACCTCAAACAAAAAAAATCATCCATCAGCTTCCATGTTGGCAAAAGAAATTAGAAAAAGGATTTATGATGAAGTTGGATTAAGAGCATCTGCAGGGATTTCGGTAAATAAATTTATTGCTAAAGTAGCTTCAGACATCAACAAACCAAACGGACAAAAAACTATTCCGCCTGAAGAAGTCATCTCTTTTTTAGAAGAATTACCCATCGAAAAATTCTATGGTGTAGGTAAGGTAACGCAACAAAAAATGTATAATCTTGGCATTTTTACCGGAAAAGATCTAAAATCAAAAACTAAAGAATTTCTTAGTAAACATTTTAAAAAATCAGGAGAACATTATTATCAAATTGTAAGAGGTATCCACAATAGTAAGGTAAAACAAAACCGACTTAGAAAATCAGTTGCTGCCGAACATACTTTTATAGATAATCTCACTTCTGAGATCTATATGCTGGAAAAATTAGAAAGAATATCTGATGAGCTTGAAGGGCGATTAAAAAAATCAAAAGTTGCCGGAAAAACAGTGACTTTAAAAATAAAATATAGTGATTTTACTATACAAACTCGTAGTAAGACTTTGCCTTTTTTTGTAAAAGATCAATCAATATTATTCGATACATCCAAAGAATTATTATACCAGAGAAAAGTTAATAATTCAGTAAGGTTATTGGGTATTTCAGTAACAAATTTAAACAATCAAACCAAGAAGAAAGAAAAAATTGCCGATGTACAATTGGCTTTTGAATTTTAAAATAAAAAAACCTGTAAGATTTTTAAAATCTTACAGGTTAAGTTTTAAAGTATTTGATATTATAATTGAGGTCCGGCAGCTACTAAAGCTTTTCCTTCATCATTATCTGTATATTTTACAAAATTCTTGATAAATAGACCAGCCAATTCGTTTGCTTTAGAATTCCATTCTTCAACATCTTCATAGGTATCTCTAGG
This sequence comes from Flavobacteriia bacterium, assembly GCA_030625645.1. Classification (GTDB taxonomy): domain Bacteria; phylum Bacteroidota; class Bacteroidia; order Flavobacteriales; family Flavobacteriaceae; genus Namhaeicola. Next base: position 3,887 of record DAOUQH010000090.1, read on the forward strand.
GTCTAATATTTTATCATTCACTTCTTTCAAAGAAGTTGGAACTTCTAAATTGAAAATTGGTAAAAATTTAGTTTCTGATTTTTCAATGGATCCATCTAGGATACGATCAATAATAGCTCTTGTATCTTGAATTGATATACGTTTTCCGGTACCATTCCATCCAGTATTTACTAAATATGCTACAGCTCCATGAGCTTCCATTTTTTTAACTAATTCTTCACCGTATTTGGTTGGATGTAATGATAAGAATGCTTCACCAAAACAAGCAGAAAAAGTAGGCATTGGTTTTGTTACTCCTACTTCAGTACCGGCTAATTTTGCAGTAAATCCTGATAAGAAATGATATTTAGCTTGTTCCATTGTTAATTTCGCTACAGGAGGCATTACACCAAATGCATCAGCAGTTAAGAAAATAACTTTATTTGCATGACCCGCTCTTGATTTAGGTTTAAAAATATTTTCTATATGATAAATTGGATAAGAAACACGTGTATTTTGTGTTACAGAAACATCTGTAAAATCAATTTTCCCATTTTTATCTACGGTTACATTTTCAAGAAGCGCATCACGTTTTATTGCTCCGTAAATATCCGGTTCAGCTTCTTTATCCAAATTTATTGTTTTTGCATAGCATCCACCTTCAAAATTGAATACTCCATTATCATCCCAGCCATGCTCATCATCACCGATCAATTGACGTTTTGGATCCGTAGAAAGTGTTGTTTTACCAGTTCCTGAAAGACCAAAGAAAATAGTAGTTTTACCATCTTTGCCAACATTTGCAGAACAATGCATAGCTGCCATTCCTTTTAATGGAAGGTAATAGTTCATCATGGCAAAAATACCTTTCTTCATTTCACCACCGTACCAAGATCCACCAACAACGTGCATTTTTTTGGTTAAGTTGAAAACAGTAAAATTCTCTGAATTTAAACCATGTTTTTCCCAATTCGGATTAGTAGTTTTAGACCCATTCATAGAAATGAAATCTGGCTCACCAAAATTTGCTAATTCTTCTTCAGTAGGACGAATAAACATATTTTTTACAAAATGAGCCTGCCATGCAACTTCCATGATAAAACGAACTTTAAGACGAGAATCTTCGTTTGCACCGGCAAAGGTATCCATTACAAAAAGTCTTTTCCCTGTAAGTTGTTTTGTAACAATATTTTTTAGATCATTCCAAACTTCAGGGGTTGTTGGTTTATTGTCATTTGGAGATTCAGGTGAAGTCCACCACATTGTATCACGTGTTACATCATCTTTAACAATAAATTTATCTTTAGGCGAACGTCCGGTGAAAACTCCTGTCATTACATTAACAGCATCCAATTCGGTTAGTTGTCCTTTTTCAAAACCTATGAGGTTTGGTTTCATCTCTTCCTCAAAAAGTTGTTCGTAAGAAGGATTGTGGATTATTTCTTTAACATTTTTAATACCCAGTTCATTTAAAGATGAAATGATTTTTGCGTTTTTATTTTCCATTTTATTTGGTTTATCTAAGTTGCTTTTTTAAAAGTTTTTTAAGAATTTAAGTATTTCATATGTAACATTTAATATACTTTAATAATAAAATTCAACATTTTTTTAAATTACTTCTTTATTAATTATCTGTTAAAAGTAAATATTTTAAGTTTATTAAGGATTTTATAAATATACTAATTTTTTTTTATTTTTTTCAACCATCAATATATAGTTTTTAAAAATAAGCTGTAACCATTTTAGTAATTTTTTAAATACAATGGTTAAAATCTGATTAATGATTAAAAAATAATGCAGCTTTTTGTTATTATATACTTCGATTTACCTTTGTTTAAAATAGGATAATTCGTAATTTCGTAAGCTTAATTTTACAAAATTTAAAAAGATGAATAAAATTTTGGTTATAGGAGCAGGAAGATCAGCTTCATCATTGATAAAATATCTGTTAGATAAATCTGAGAAAGAAGATTTACAGGTTAGAGTAGCCGATATTTCTATTGAGAATGCTCAAAAATTAATTGGAAACCATACAAATGGTAAAGCAATTTTACTTGATATTTTTGATGAAAAAGCCAGGAAAGATGAAATTAAGAATTCAGATATTGTCATTTCAATGCTGCCTGCAAGATTTCATATGAAAGTTGTAAAAGACTGTCTTAAATTCGGTAAGAATTTAGTTACGGCTTCTTATATTTCTGAAGAACTTAAAGAATTAGATAAAGAAGTAAAAGCTAAAGGTTTGGTTTTTATGAATGAGATCGGGCTTGATCCTGGGATTGATCACATGAGCGCCATGCAAGTTATTGACAGGATTAAGGATAAAGGAGGTAAAATGATTCTTTTTGAATCGTTTACCGGAGGTTTAGTAGCTCCCGAAAGTGATGATAATCTATGGAATTATAAATTTACATGGAACCCTAGAAATGTAGTTGTTGCAGGTCAGGGAGGTGTTGCAAAATTTATTCAGGAAGGAAGGTATAAATATATTCCTTATCAGAAATTATTTCGTAGAACTGAATTTTTAGAAATTGAAGATTATGGAAGATTTGAAGCATTAGCCAATAGGGATTCATTGAAATATAGAGAAATTTATGGTTTGAATGATATCCTTACTTTATATCGTGGTACCATCCGAAAAGTTGGATTTAGTAGAGCGTGGAATGTTTTTGTTCAATTAGGAATGACTGATGATAGTTATGTGATGGAAGGATCAGAAAACATGAGTTATCGTGATTTTACAAATTCGTTTTTGTCTTATAATCCTTATGATTCAGTTGAACTTAAATTCCGCCATTGCTTAAAAATTGATCATGATGATATTATTTGGGATAAATTATTAGAACTGGATCTATTTAGTGCAGATAAAAAAGTAGGATTAAAAGATGCTACACCTGCACAAATATTGCAAAAAATATTAATGGATAGCTGGACCTTAGAAGAAGATGACAAAGATATGATTGTTATGTATCATAAATTTGGATATGAATTGGATGGAAAGAAAAAACAAATAGAATCAAACATGGTGGTTATTGGTGATGATCAAACTTATACAGCCATGGCCAAAACAGTAGGCTTACCGGTTGCTATTGCAACCTTAAAAATTTTAAAAGGTGAAATTAAAACTCCTGGTGTACAATTGCCAATTACTAAAGAAGTTTATGAGCCAATTTTAAAAGAATTAGAAGATTACGGTATTAATTTTAAAGAAAAAGAAGTTGAGTATTTAGGTTATAATCCGTTTAATTTAGGAGCTTAAAGTTTTATTATTTGTTACTCAGTTAAAAAATAATCAAAAAAATATTATATTTGATTTGTTTAAACAAGTTGTTCAATAGGACATGTTAAATATTCTGTATCGAAGAAAGGCGATAATATTGAAGATGTGGATGAAATAAAAGTACTTAGTGTCAGGTCGGAAATAGACAAATCTTTCTAAATTGAATTATTTTTGATAAGATTTTTACTTTTTTATATGAGGTGATGCCGTAGTATCAGTCGATTGTAAAAAAGTAGAAAGATTGCAAAAAGAAACGATTTGAATTTTGGTGTATTTCCGACCAGGCACTAATTAGTACTCTCTCTCAAAAATTGAATATTTTCCACTTTTATTTCTCTCAATTTTATCTACCAGCTCAAACCTAATATCTATATCCTCACCAATCTCTTCATACATTCTTTCTTTAATATAATCTTCACATTCTTTATTGTAATTTTCCAAAGGAATTATTTTTACTGTAAATGTTTTTCCCTTTTGAATAACCTTATACTTTCTTACCGAATTTTTATATTTATCCTCATAAAATTTTCTAAAAATAATTGGCAAGATCAGTTGATTGATTCTCGATCCATTTGATTTTTTAATATATCCCGAAACACGTCCTTTAACGTCACTAATTATTCTTGATGTCCTACCGCAACTGCAATAATTGTCAGAAATTAAAATGGCATCTTCATTCTTGTAGTTTATTAGCGGCACAGAATCATTGAAAAACTCTGTCACAATTGCCTCATTTTCCTCGTTTGTAAACATATACACGGCTTCTTCATTAATGTGCATGGATCCATGTGGGCATTCATATGCGAATAATCCAGCTTCAACTGCTCCATATTCATTGGCAACCTTGCATCCCAATATTTTTTCGATATACTTTCTCTCATCTTCATACAATTTTTCCGCAGTTACAATGACCACTTTAAGATCAAAACTTTTAAATCTTAAATTATTCTTTTCCATCAATTCAGAAAATTCAAGAATTCCTGATTTGTATCCTCTTATAAATACCGGCTTAAATCTTTCAATATTATTAAAGTATTTTAGAATCGTATTATTATTTAATGTAAATATATCTATATCATAACGAGCTCTCAATTGTTTTTTAACTCTAAAATTTAATGTCCCTTCAGATGGCGAATAAGCTCTCCCTATATATACCTTTTTATCATTTTCCTTAATTCCCCACCAACTTCGGAATCGCATACGACAAGCTTCACGATATGCTTCAGACTTACCCGAAATATAGGTTACTAAAGGGTCTCCTGTACTACCACTGGTCGAATGCTTATGCTTGTTTGTAAAATGTTTTGTTTCAAAATTATTTAAATTTTCTATTACTGATTTTTTATCAATTTGAGGTATTTGAGATCTGAACTGTTCCAAATTTATAAGTGATAAGTTCAAATTTTTATAAATTTTCATATAATAAATGGAACTATCAAAAACCGTCAATAATAGTCTATTCAATTTTTCTAACTGATAATTTTCCATTTTCTCTCTGGACCAAAACTGACTTTCCATCAATAGTCTCAGGATTTTATTTGGGCTTTCAGGGTAGCCTATCTTTCTAAAT
>DAOUQH010000035.1 GCA_030625645.1 Flavobacteriia bacterium
TATTTACCTTCTGGAACCAATGATGCTAGATTAAATTTTAAATTAAATTATATGGCAGAATTTCAAGATTATGTTGATAATCTAAAAAAAGAGATTCCAAATATGATTATCTGTGGAGATTATAATATTTGCCATACCGAAATTGATATCCACAATCCAAAACAAAACAAAAATACTTCAGGATTTTTACCAATAGAGCGTAAATGGTTAGATCAATTTATGAATAGTGGATTTATCGATACTTTTCGTTATTTCAATAAAGAACCCCATAACTATTCTTGGTGGAGTTATCGAGCAAATTCACGAAATAATAATAAAGGTTGGCGAATAGATTATTGCTTGGCAAGCAAAACACTTCAAAATAATTTAAAACGATCTTTTATTTTACCAGAAGCAAAACATAGTGACCACTGCCCTATTGGAGTTGAAATTGAATTTTAAACTAAAAAAACATCAAAGTTTTTATGGTGCAGGGTTGGGCTGTAATTCTTGAATTTCATCAATTTCTTTTAGAATATCTTCTGATAAATTCACTTTGATACTTCCAATATTTTCTTTTAATTGATTCATTGTTGTTGCTCCAATAATGTTGGATGTCACAAAGGGTTGTTGATTCACAAAAGCTAAAGAAAACTGAGCCAAACTCACATTTAATTTCTTTGCTAATTCTGCATATTTCTTTGTTAAAAATTGAGATTGCTCGGAATTATATCTAGAAAAAATAGGAAATAATTTTAGACGAGAATCTTTGGGCATTTTCCCATATAAATACTTACCAGACAACATCCCAAATGCCATAGGTGAATAGGCTAATAAGCCGATGTTTTCACGCATAGAAATTTCTGCTAATCCAATTTCAAAAGTTCTATTTAATAAAGAATACGGATTTTGAATTGTATTACATTTAGTCAATCCATTTGCCGAACTTTCACTTAAATGACGCATAACACCCCAAGGAGTTTCATTGGAAACACCATAATTGCGAATCTTTCCTTCTTTAACTAAAGCATCTAATTTTTCAATAACGACTTTAAAATTATCATCCCATCTTTCATCAAAATCATGTTTATAATTTCTTGTACCAAAGAAATTAGCATTTCGCTCAGGCCAATGTAATTGATAGAGATCAATATAATCTGTTTGTAAACGTTTTATACTTTTGTCAATGGCATCATCAATTGATTTATCAGAAAAACCTATATTTTCTCTAATATAGCCCAAGCCTGAACTTGGTCCTGTAATCTTTGTCGCAATAATAAGGTCTTCACGTTTTTGATTTTTTAACCAACTTCCAATAAACTTTTCTGTTAACCCCTGTGTTTCTTTTCTTCCGGGTACAGAATACATTTCAGCAGTATCAATAAAATTTACACCTTGTTCAATAGCATAATCCAATTGTTCATGTGCTTCTTTTTCAGTATTTTGCTCACCAAAAGTCATGGTTCCTAAACATATTTTACTTACTTTAATATTGGTATTTGGAAGGGTTGTGAAAATCATTTTAAGAAGATTAATTAAATTAAACAAATATTAAAATAGAAAGACCAAAACTAAATTCTCTCCTAGCTTTGGTCTTCAATATTTTTTATGGAATTTTTATTTCAACATTGCTTCAATACCTGGTAAGGTTTTACCTTCAAGCATTTCAAGCATTGCACCTCCTCCAGTAGAAACATAACTAACTTTATTGGCTAATCCAAATTGTTTTACTGCCGCAACCGAATCACCTCCACCTACTAGTGAAAATGCACCATCAGCTGTAGCATCAGCAATTGCATTACCAAGCTCGATAGTTCCTTTGGCAAATTTTTCCATTTCAAAAACACCTATTGGTCCATTCCATAAAATAGTTTTTGAATCGGCTATAATATAAGAAAAAGCAACATTCGTTTTTGGACCGGCATCTAGACCCTGCCATCCATCAGGAATATCATTTGCAGGAAAAACATCAGTATTTGCATCTTCACTAAAAGAATCGGCTGCAAGTACATCTACAGGTAAATAAATTTTGACTCCTTTAGCTAAAGCAAGATTAAGAATTTCTTGGGCTACATCTAATTTATCATCTTCACAAATTGAATCACCAATTTTCCCGCCTTTTACTTTGATAAAAGTGTAAGCCATTCCTCCACCAATAATAATATTATCTACTTTATCTAAAATATTTTTAATAACATCTATCTTAGAAGAAACTTTTGCTCCACCAATAATTGCAGTTACCGGTTTTTTACTATCACTTAAAACCGCATTTAAGCTTTCAATTTCTTTTGCTAAAAGAAATCCAAAACATTTATTTTCAGAGAAAAATTGTGCTATTATAGTTGTTGAAGCATGTGCCCTGTGTGCAGTACCAAAAGCATCATTAACATATACATCACCTAGTCTTGAAAGTTTTTCAGCAAAATCTTTATCTCCTGCCTTTTCTTCTGGGTGGAATCTTAGGTTCTCTAATAATAAAACTTCGCCATTTTCTAATTCCGCTACAGCTTTTTCAACATCTTCGCCTATACAATTACCAATAAATTTTACTTGTACACCAATAATTTCACTAACAGTATTTACAATATGTTTTAAAGAGAATTTTTCTTCAACTCCTTTTGGGCGACCTAAATGAGACATCAAAATAGCGCTACCTCCATCTTCTAGCACCTTTAAAATTGTTGGTTTTGCTGCTTCAATTCTCGTAGTATCTGTAACCTTAAAATCAGCATTTAAAGGCACATTAAAATCAACTCTTATTAGTGCTTTTTTATTTTCAAAATTTATATCGTTTAATGTCTTCATGGGTAAATATTAATTATTATAAAATTAGTGTTATTGAATATTTAACTTTATTATTTTAGATTACAAATTTAAGCAATACTTATCTTATTGTATTAATTGCTTATGAATATTATTCGTTAAATTAAGTATTCAGACAATCTTAATTGATGTATTTTCATGATTTTTAAAGAATTCGAATAGTTTAAGTTTATTTTTTTTGTGATACTGATTTAACTTAAGTATTTTAGCATGTTTTTAAAGTCTAATTTAATTATGGAAAATAAAGGTAAGATACAGCACACTTCTAATCAAGCAAAGGTGGAAGAAGAAGTAGATTTGGGGCAATTATTTGTTCTTATTGGAAGGGGATTTTCAAAGTTATTTAACTTTATTGGTGATATTTTTAAAACTATTTTCCACTGGGTTATTCTTTTTTTACTATTTATAAAAAACCATTTTATTAAACTAGTTATTGGTGCTTTAGTTGGTGCAGTTTTAGGCGGTATTTATCATTTTGGATTTAAAGTACCAACTTATGAATCTTCTATGACAGTGCAACCAAATTTTGGCTCGGCAGTTCAACTATATAAGAATATTGATTATTATCAAACTTTGTTAAAACAAAAAGATTTTGAACGTTTGGCTAAAAGCTTAAAAATAAGTAATGAAGAAGCAGAAAGCATTACTTTTATTGAAGCAGAACCTTATTCAAATGAGAATCAATCCATATTATCTTTTAAAAATTTTATCAAGGATTTAGATACTACAACCATAAAATTAGTTGATTTTGAAACTTATACCGAAGAACAACCTATTGAATCTTTCGAATACCATATCGTTACAGTTTCTTCTGAAGATAAATACATTTTTAACAAATTAGAGACACCAATTATAGCTTCTATCATACAGAATGTATTTTATGACAAAGTTAAAACAACTGCATACAATAACTTGATTTCTAGAAAAGATGCACTAGAAAACTCTATGATTGAATTAGACTCCTTAAGGATTTTATATAAGGAAGTTATGCTTGCAGAAAGTAGAAAAGAAAGTTCAGGAACAAGTATTATAATGGCAGACTCAGGTGAAAAGAACAAAGAAGTTGTTGTTTTTGATAAGTATATGGATATGAATCAACAATTAATTGATGTAAATAAAAAAATCACCGAACAAAACGAAGTTATCAATGTAGTTTCTAGTTTTAATTCTATTGGAATGAAAATTGGAGGCTGGTATAGAAATAGTATAATAAGAGGTTTTTTAGGAAGTTTTTTATTGATAGTATTGTTCTTAAGCTTTAAAGAAATTAATCAATTACTGATTAAATATGAAACTAAAAGCAACTAAACGTATTTTAAAATTTTAATGATGAAAAAAATAGCATTAATTACAGGAGTTACAGGACAGGACGGAGCCTATTTAAGTGAATTATTACTTAAAAAAGATTATATAGTACACGGATTAAAACGTAGATCATCTTTATTTAACACCGACAGAATAGATCACCTTTATCAAGATCCTCATGTTGAAAATAAAAACTTCATTCTTCATTACGGAGATATGACTGATTCTACAAATTTAATAAGAATCATTCAGGAAATTCAGCCTGATGAAATTTACAATCTTGCTGCCATGAGTCATGTTCACGTTTCATTTGACACTCCTGAATATACTGCTAATGCCGATGGACTTGGAACGCTGAGATTACTTGAAGCCATAAGGATATTAAAATTAGAAAATAAAACAAAAATATATCAAGCTTCCACTTCAGAATTATATGGATTAGTTCAGGAAGTTCCTCAAAAAGAAACTACGCCTTTTTACCCACGTAGTCCGTATGCAGTTGCAAAAATGTATGCTTACTGGATTACCGTTAATTATCGTGAAGCATATAAAATGTTTGCCTGTAACGGAATTCTTTTTAATCATGAATCACCAATTAGAGGAGAAACTTTTGTAACAAGAAAGATAACCCGAGCTACTTCCAGAATTGCACTGGGACTTCAGGATAAAATCTTCCTTGGAAACTTAGATGCTAAACGTGACTGGGGTCATGCAAAAGATTATGTAAGAATGATGTGGATGATTCTACAGGCAGATGAAGCTGAAGATTGGGTTATAGCAACTGGAATTACAACAACTGTACGTGATTTTATAAGACTGGCATTTAAAGAAGTTGGTATTGAACTCGAATTTAAAGGTGAAGGTATTGGCGAAAAGGGATATGTTAAATCATGTTCTAACCCTGATTTCATGATAGAAACAGGAAAAGAGGTTATTGCTGTTGATTCAAAATATTTTAGACCAACCGAAGTTGAACTATTGATTGGAGATGCTTCCAAAGCTCATAATAAACTTGGCTGGACACCTGAATATGATCTTGCATACCTAGTGAAAGATATGATGGAGAGCGATGTAAAACTTATGCAGAAAGATCAATATCTTAAAGATGGTGGATATAAAACATTAAATTATTACGAATAAATAGATTTAATGTTATGAAATCTACATCAAAAATATACCTTGCCGGACACAGAGGACTTGTAGGTTCGGCTATAAAAAATAATCTTGAAGAAAAAGGATACTCAAACATAATCACCAAGACACATAAAGAACTTGATTTGACAAATCAACTCGCTGTTGCTGATTTTTTTAAAAATGAAAAACCCGAATATGTAATTCTTGCAGCTGCAAAAGTAGGTGGAATTGTTGCAAATAACACTTACAGAGGTGAATTCATCTATGATAATTTGATGATTCAGAACAATGTGATCAATCAGTGTTATTTAAACGGAGTTAAAAAATTATTGTTTTTAGGAAGCACCTGTATTTATCCTAAAAATGCTCCTCAACCAATGAAAGAAGAATATTTACTAACTTCTGAACTGGAATATACAAACGAACCTTATGCCATTGCTAAAATTGCTGGTATAAAAATGTGTGAAAGTTACAATATCCAATATGGTACAAATTTTATTTCAGTTCAACCAACCAACCTTTACGGGCCAAATGATAATTTTGATCTAGAAAAATCTCATGTTTTACCGGCTTTGGTTAGAAAGATCCATTTAGGTAAAGCTTTAGAAAATAATGACTGGGATTCTATAAAATCCGATTTGAATAAATTACCGATAGAAGGAATTTCTGGAAAGAATTCGCAAACAGAGATATTAAACATCCTTTCAAAATACGGTGTAGAAATTAACTCTAAAAATGATAATATAGAAATTGAGATCTGGGGTTCAGGTAAACCTATGAGAGAATTTTTATGGAGTGAGGATATGGCGGATGCCTGTGTTTATTTAGTAGAAAATGTAGATTTCTCGGATATTACAAAAAATTCTAAAAAAGAAATAATTAATACTCATATCAATATTGGAACTGGTAAAGAAGTCTCCATAAAAGAACTTGCCCAAACCATAAAAGATGTAATTGGATTTAAAGGTAACTTATATTTTAATACTGAAAAACCTGATGGAACCATGCGTAAATTAACAGATCCTTCAAAATTAGAATCTCTTGGTTGGAAATATAATGTTGAATTAAAGGATGGTATTAAGAGGATGCATGAGTGGTATGCTAATCAATCAGTGTAAATATCTTTAATTTACAAACTAATTATTGAAATGATAATAAATAGAAATTCAATTCAATTAAAGAATATTTTAAGTTCTTCAGCTCTAAAAGCAATTGGATTAGGATTAAATTTCATTTTAGTTCCTCTTTTAATCTCCATGATAAATAAAACAGAGTATGGTATTTGGGTTACTGTTTTTTCAATAATTAACTGGATTTTCACTTTTGATCTCGGATTTGGATTAGGTCTTAGAAATAAGTTAACTAATTCACTAACTGAGGGAGATATTAATAAATCTAATAATCTGATATCAACTACTTATATTGTAATTTCTTTAATTGCAATAATTATCTTTATGGTAGGTATCGTGATTTTAGGATTTGTTAATTTTAATAGTTTATTAAACTACCATGGTGATTCAGATTTAAAAATATTCATCTTTATAGCTTTAACATTTACACTGGTTAATTTTATTTTAGCAGTTTACAAAAATTTATTTCTTTCAATTCATAAAGTATATATCGGAGAACTTGTCAATACTTTGTTTTTATTATCCTTTGTAGCGTTTATATTAATCTATAGAAATATTGAACAAAATCATAATATGACTATATTGATGTTTTGTTTTGGATGTCTTAATCTAATCTTTTCTATAATGGCAACAGTCTATTTTTTTAAGACTAATCCGCTACTTAAACTATCACTAAAGTCCTTTTCAAAACCTTTAATTAATGAATTACTTAATATTGGAGGTGGTTTTTTTATTATTCAAATAAGCCTATTAATAATTTTATCTACAGATAATATTATTATTAGTAATCTGCTAGGTCCTGAGCATGTTACTGATTACTCTGTGGTGCAAAAATTATTTCAGATATTTATAGTAGTTTTCGGTTTAATATTAACTCCCTCGTGGGGGTTATACATCGATGCAATCTCAAAAAATGATATTCAATGGATTAGATTAAATATAAAATCAATGCTAAAACTATTCTCAGTATTATTCATCTTTGGATTAATAGTATTATTAAACATTGATTTTATTATTAATTTATGGGTTGGCCCTATTGTTAAACCACCAAAATTTTTAGCATTACTATTTTTTATATTTACAATGATTTATAGTTTTTCTAATATCTATATGTACTTTATCAACGCTACAGGAAAAATAAAATTTCAAACTAAATTATATGTTTTCGGTGCAATATTAAATATCCCTCTTTCAGTATTATTTGTGAAAATTTTCGGAAACAGTACAGGAGTTATTATAGCTACGATTATTTCAATACTTCCATTATTAATCTTTATGCCTATTCAAGCAACTAAAATAATAAAAACCCTTAATTCAAATTCCTAAAAAATCATTCTAATTTATGATTACAATTATAACTGCAAGTTTTAACAGTCAGAAAACTATCAAACTAACTATAGAGTCTATTTTAAATCAAACGGATAGTAATCTTGAATATTTGATTATTGATGGCGGATCTACAGACAAAACTATACAGATAATTAAATCATTTACTCAAAAATTTAGTGATAAAAATATTAAATATAAATTTATATCTGAGGAAGACACAGGTATTTATGAAGCATGGAATAAAGGAGTGAAAATGGCACAAGGTGAATGGGTGAGTTTTATTGGTGCCGATGATATTCTAGCTGTAAACTATATAGAGATCTATTCTGAATACATAAAAAATAATGTAGATTTGGATTATATTTCATCAAAAGTAAATGTCATTAAAAATGATACAATAATTAAGACCATTGATGAAGGTTGGAATTGGAATACGTCTAAACGATACATGAATGTGGCACATGTAGGTTCTTTACAAAATAAGAAGTTATATAAAAAATATGGTTTATATGATGAATCTTTAAAGATTGCTGGAGATTATGAGTTTTTATTAAGAGCCAAGAAAAACTTAAAAGCAGGATTTATAAATAAATCAACTGTGTCAATGGGTGCAGATGGTATAAGTAATGATAATTTATTTCTAGCTTTAAAAGAAACAAAATCAGTAAAGAACAGACATAAAACAGTTAGTATGTCTCAATCAATTTTAGATTTATATATTGCATATTTTAAAGGAATTATACGTAATATAATAAAATGAATGCATTAAAAAATTACATAAAATTATCATCAATTTTAGCAATCTTTTCAGAAGCTGCAAAAATTCATTATATAATAGATATAAAATTATTTTATGTAATATTAATATTTAATAGTTTTATTCTAATCTATATTAACAGATATAAATTTTCTTTATCATTTTTAGTATTGTTACTTGCTATTTTGTTCCATGGAGTAATAGCATTTATCTCACTAAAGATTCCTTTTAAATTATTCCTATCTCAATTTATTGGTATTACTTTGGTTTCATCATACTATTATAACGTAATAAAATTAATTGGTATTAAAGAAATTTTTGAATATTATACAAAAGTTGCCTTTTTTGTTGCATTATTAGGGTTACTGATGTACAGCCTAAATATAACCATTTGGGATCCCGAAAGGCTACATAGTATATTGCCTGAACCTTCATTTTTTATATACTTAACAGTTCCTGCTATAATATACTTTTATAAAAATAAGTATTATTATAAATTTATAATAATGTTAATAGCCCTTTTATTAGCAAAGTCTTCCTTAGGTTTTTTAGCAGTTCTAATATATCTCGCATTTGAATTTATACGTATAAAGAAAATTAAATATATATTATATGCTCTGCCATTTATAATAATGTTCATCATGTTTCTATCTAAAAACGAGGAGGTAGTAATGAGAGTTAACGATACTGTTGAGTCACTAAATGTTTTTAAAAATAAAAAATTTGATGAATCAATTAATTTAAGCTCTTATGCATTATTAAGTAATATGTATGTTTCAGTAACTAATTTTACACAACATCCTCTAGGTACAGGTTTGGGCTCATACACTTATATTTATAATGAAAAAATAAAAGATCTTAAAATTCCATGGTATATTAGAACTTTGAAATTACACGAACTTAACAAACAAGATGCTGATTCATTGTTCTTAAGGATACTTTCTGATTTTGGAATTTTTGGAATAGCATTGATATTATTTATTTTAATATCATATTTTAGACCTTTTAAAACCGAAAATATTTACAATATAATTGCCAATGGCATTTTTATATATTTACTATTAAAATTATTAAGAAGCGGACATTATTTCTCTGTAGAATTTTATTTCTTTTTATGGACTTATATATTAATTAAAAAAGAAGCAATCAATGAAAATTAATCATATAGTAGAAGATTTTTCAGTTGATAGTGGAGGTGTTCGAACGGTAGTTGAAGCATTAGATTTTAATCTTAATAATACCGAAAATAAATCAATAATCTTAACAACCAAAGCCAACAAAGGAGATAGGGTTCATTTGAACACACCTCATGGTAAAATTGCTGAAAGCTGGAGGTACTCCAAAGGAATCAAACAATTTCTTGAAAGAGAAGTTTCCAATAATTCTATCAATCACATCCATGGAGTTTGGATGTATCCTCAATATATATCATTAAAATTAGGTGCTAAAAATAATTGGAAAACAGTATTTACACCTCATGGTATGTTAGAACCATGGTTATGGAAAGATGGGTATTTCAAGAAAAAGATTTATTTTGACAATTTGATTAAAAAAAATATCGAGAATTCTTCTGTTATTCATGCCATAACTTCTGTTGAAAGAGATAATTTATATAAATTGTTACCTAAAAGTAAAAGAATAGACATAATACCTAACTTAATTTCACTAAAAAATACTCCCAAAATAGAAAAAGAAGAAATTGATAAAAAATATATTCTTTTCCTTGGAAGAATTCACCCCATAAAAGGAATTGATTTATTAATAAAAGCTTTCTCAAAATTAAAATCCAACAGTTTTACATTAAAAATTACAGGTAAGAAAAATAACTATCAAGAAGAGCTTAAAAAGCTCGTTATTTCATTAGATTTACAAAACAAAGTTGAATTCTGCGGACAGGTAACAGGCAATAAAAAGTACAAATTATATAAAGAAGCTTTTGCCTTTGTCGCCCCTTCATTTTCTGAAGTTGTAGGAATGGTTAATTTGGAAGCAGCACTAATGAAAACACCTGTAATTAGTACTTTTCAGACAGGCTTACTGCCAGAATGGAATAAAAATGGTGGAATTTTAATCAACCCAAAAATTGAAGAATTAACTTTGGCTCTTAATGAAGTTATAAATTGGTCGGAAAAAGAAAGAGATGAAAGAGGTAATTTATTAAACTCTTTTGTCGAAAATAATTATAGTTGGGAACATAAACTAAACACTTGGCTAGATTTATATAGCAGTTTATAGAAATGAATAAAATGAAAAAGATATTAATAACGGGAGGCTCAGGATTTATTGGTACAAATTTGGTAGAGTATTTTAATAAAAATTTTAAAGTACTTAATATTGATATAGAAAAACCAAGAAATTTAGATCATCTAGATTATTTTAAAGAAGTTGATATTCTCAATAAAAAACTACTCTTAAAAGTTGTTGAAGATTTTAAACCCGAAATAGTTTACCATATGGCTGCCAGAACTGATCTAGATGGCAAATCAATAAAAGATTACGATGCAAATATTACTGGGGTTGAGAATATGATTTGGCTATGCAATAATATTAAAAGTATTAAAAAAATTATCTTTGCTTCAAGTAGATTAGTTTGTGAAATTGGTTACAAACCAAAGTCTATGGAAGACTATAAACCTTCTACTTTTTATGGTGAAAGCAAAATACTTGGAGAAAAAATTGTAAAAAATTCAAACTTAGAAATATCATGGACCATTGTAAGACCAACATCTATTTGGGGACCTTGGTTTGGAGTTCCATACAAAAATTTCTTCGATACAATTTACAATAGAAAGTACTTTCACCCAGGTAAACTTGTTATTAAAAAATCATTTGGGTTTGTTGGCAATGCTGTTTATATTTTAGACAAATTACAACAAACTGAAAAATTAAACGGTCAAACCATTTATTTACAAGATTTTGAACCTTTAGAAGTTTTGGATTGGGCTAATTTAATCAGTAAGAAGTTTAATCTTCCGAAAATCAAATCCGTTAATCTCAATTTTTTAAAAATTGCCGCCACAATAGGTGATTTTTTGAATAACATTGGTATAAAATCTTTTCCTTTAACAACTTTTAGATTGAATAATCTAAAAACAGAAATGGTTTATGACTCTTTAAGAGTCCAAAATATTATAGGAAAGTTACCTTATGACTTAAACAAAAGTACTGAAATAACTGTTAAATGGTATAAAGAAAACATATGAAATATCAAAACTTAGAACTTTTTAAAGTACCTGATGATTTCCGTGGAGCTTCTAAAGTAAAAGTGCAGATCTGGTGGATAGTACAAGGAACTCTTTTTGCACTTTCTCCTCAGTTTTTATATGGATGGAGAAGATTTTTACTAAGGCTTTTTGGTGCTTCCATTGGAAAAGGAGTATTAATTAGATCCTCTGTAAAAGTAACATATCCATGGAAAATTACTATTGGTGAACACAGCTGGATAGGTGAAAATTGTGAACTCTATTCTCTTAATAAAATTTTAATTGGTAACAATGTTGCAATTGCTCATAGCGTATATTTTAATACGGGTCTTCATGACTATACAAGAGAAACATTCGATATACTAAGTAAACCAATTATTGTAGAGGATGAGTGTTGGATTACAAATGATGTTTATATAGCCCCTGGAATAACAATTGGAAAAGGTGTAATTGTTGGGGCAAGAAGTAGTGTTTTTAAAGACCTTGATAGAGGCAAAATTTATGTAGGATCACCTGCAAAATATATTAAAGACAGAATTATTGAATAAATCGATAACAATAATAAGTTTAAACTTTTACCCCGAAGATACTGCTATAGGTTTATACAGTACTCAAATGGCAGAATATCTTAAAGATTCTGGTTGGGATGTTACAGTAATCACGGGGTTTCCATATTATCCAAAGTGGGAAATATCGGATGATTATAAAAATAAAACCCGTTTTATTGAAGAAGAGTATAATGGTATTAGAATATTAAGATACAAACAATTTACACCAAAAGATCCTAATTTTATAAAGCGAGTAATTCATATTACTGATTTCACTCTTGGTAATAGTTTTAATCTTGGTAAGATTAAAAATACAGATGTTGTTTTTAGTGTTATTCCGTTTACGAGTTCGGCATGGCTAGGTAAAAAACTTTCAAGAAAAATAAAAGCAAAACATTGGATCCATATTCAGGATTTTGAATTTGATGTAGCATTAGAATCTGGTATTACTTCAAATTCAATTTTAAATAAGTATTTATCTAAAACTTTATCAAATCTAGAAAGTAAAATTTTGAACTCCGCAGATATTGTAAGTACAATTAGCTACGGAATGATTGATAAATTAAAAAATAAGTCTATAAGTGAAACTTTTTATTTTCCAAATTGGATAGATAATGATCTGATAGACCCTTTAAAAGCAAATCAACATAAATATCTTACAAGCAGAAAATTTAAAATTTTATATTCTGGAAATATTGGTGAAAAACAAGATTGGCAATTTTTTCTTAAAATCGTTAATCACTTTAAAACCAATGAAAATATCGAGTTTATAATGGTTGGAAATGGTTCCTATAAAAGTAAGCTTATTGAACAGACAACAGAATATAAAAATGTAGTACATTACAATTCTGTCCCACTATCTGAGCTAAACGATCTATTATGCTCAGCAAATCTGCATATTTTATTCCAAAAAAATGATGTAATAGATAGTGTTATGCCTTCTAAAATACTAGGGATGATGGCTAGTGAGGTACCATCACTCATTACTGGCAATAAAGAATCGGAAATTGCAAAAATATTTAGCTCTTCAAAAACAGGTTACTTCTATGAACCTAATAAAATAAAGAATATTCTACGGCAAATTGATGAACTAATATCTAACAAGAAAAAAGCTAACGCTGTTGGCAAAAAAGCAAGAAAATATATTGTAGATTCGTTTTCTAAAGAAAAGGTTTTAAAACAATTTAGTAATAAATTGGAAGAAATAAATGAAATTTAAGAGAGAAGATATCATCAATTATAGTATAATTTCCTTTGGATTATTTCCAATTATTCCAAATAAGTTAAAGGGGTTATTATTAATTTTTGTTTTTCTAACAAGTTTAAACTATTATCTCAAAGATAAAAATAAAGAAAACTATTTTAAACCTTTTTTAATTAATACCGCACTCCTTTTTGTATATGTTTTATCAATGTTTTATACTTCAGATATTAGTTATGCATTTAGAAAATTAGGACCAGGAATTTCTATAATATTTTTTCCTTTAATCTTTTTTATTTTCTTGGGTAGTTTTAAAGTTAAAAGAGAAATTATTAATAAAGCATTAAATCTTTTTAGTATTTCTACTTTGGCTTTTTTATTTATTTATTTTATTTATTTGTTTTTTGTTGACAGACCAATAAATCCATATTTTGATTTTCCAACAACAATTTTTTTTAGGAATACCATTGATAAGTTACCAATAATTGGTCGTCATCCTATATACATTTCATTATTCTTAGGGATTTCAATAATTAACACAGCAAGATTACTAATTTATTATTTTAAATCTAAAAAAAACGTAAGCATCCTATTAGTAATAGCACAAATAATTTTTATTTCGGTACTCTTTTTAATATCAAGTAAAGGAACCATACTTTCACTTATTGTTATTAGTATTTTCATTTATTATCTAAGCTCAAAGAATAAAATAAAAACTATACTATTTGGTCTTTTAACTTCTTTTTTATTAATAATATCCATTTCATTTATTCCCCAAGTAAATAAGAGATTTAAAGAATTATTTGTATTAAAAACATATTCCGTTGAAAATATACATGATAGAAATTCATCTCAAATAAGGGTTGCAATATGGAAAACTTCTTTTGATAAAATTAAACAATCACCAATTATTGGCTATGGTATAGGAGATGTTCAAACTATTTTAAACAATAGTTATAAAAATATTTCACCCATTCTATTGAAAAGACAATATAATTCTCACAATCAATATTTAGGTATTTGGTTGAGTACCGGAATAATAGGATTAATACTGTTTTTATATTTTCTTTTGTTTAATTACAAATTATCATTGGAATATAAAGATTATCTATTTTTATCAATTCTTCTATTTTTTAGTTTGAATTTTCTTACTGAAAATATAATTGAGAGACAAACAGGGGCAATGTTGTTCTTTTTTCTAATTAACTTATTCAGTGCATCTAATTATAAAAAAATAAAGGAATAAAAAATAAATTTCACATTTGAATATTCCTTTTTACAAAGCATTTATAATTATGATATAATATGTTAAGCATTTAATATATATTTGTGAGATTAATTAATCGTGAAAAAACGCTACTCCATATATATTAAACCTATCTCTATAATAGTTAACCTAACTATTATTAATATCTTTTTATCCTATTTTTTTAAGGAGAATTATTCGGGTTTTTGGCATGTAACTTATACAAATTTGAGCTGGTTGATTATCTCTTATCATCTAAATTTTAATAATTTTAGAAGATATAATAAATATGTAGATGTTGCTTCAAGGCTAATACTTCAATTTGTAATTTTTACTTTTGTTTATTTCGCCTATTATAGCTTAACAAAAAAACCTATTATTCCTATAGAGCACATTAAGGCTTTAGGATTCATCTATTTATCAATAACCATCTTTAGATCTATTTATCTATATGCTCTTAAAAAATATAGAATGGAAGGTGGAAACTTTAGAAATATTATACTAATAGGTAATAATAAAAGTATAAAAAATATATACAGTTTTATTGATGAACATCCTGAATTAGGATATAATATTTTAGGATGTTTTTCAGATATAAATAAAGATTTCAAAACTTATCTAGGTTCTATTGATAATAGTTTTGAATTTGCATTAAAAAATGAAGTTGACGAAATTTACTGTTCTATTTCAGATTTATCTAAAAGTGATATTAAAAAATATATTGATTTTGCAGATAATAACCTTAAAGTTTTAAAATTGATTCCTGATGCAAAAGATATTTTTACAACAAAGATGAAGGTTGAATATTATGATCATATTCCAATCTTATCTCTAAGAAAAATACCATTTGATGATCCCGTTAATCAATTTCTAAAAAGATTATTTGATATTATATTTTCATTATTTATCATAATATTTATTCTTACCTGGCTATCTCCTGTGTTATTTATTCTGATTAAATTAGAATCTAAAGGACCTTTGTTTTTTAAACAGTTACGAGATGGTATAAGTGGTGAAACTTTTGAATGTTATAAATATCGTTCAATGGAAATGAATAATGTAGCCAACGATATTCAAGCAACTAAAGATGACTCAAGAATAACTACAATTGGTAAATTTATTAGAAAAACTAGCATTGATGAACTACCACAGTTTTTTAATGTATTTAAAGGAGAAATGAGTGTTGTTGGACCAAGACCTCACATGCTTAGTCAAACTCAAAAATATGCTAAGGTTGTTGATAAATTTATGGTAAGACATTTTGTAAAGCCAGGAATTACAGGCTTAGCGCAAATTAAAGGTTATCGTGGTGAGATTGAAAAAAATGAAGATATGGAAAATCGGGTTAAACTCGATATTTACTATATAGAAAATTGGTCTTTTTTATTAGATCTAAAAATAATCGGACAAACAATACTTAATGTATTTAAAGGAGAAGAAAAAGCTTACTAAATCTATATTCCTACTTTTCTAATTCTTAACATTTTTATGATTTCAACAATTCAAATATTAAAAATACTTATTTTTGTATATTAGCATAAATCATTTTCCTTTATGAAGAAACTTACAAAAATTCAAATAATAACTTCTTTTTTAATTGTTGCATATTTTATATGGGAATTATTTGTTTGGTTTTGGGTCAGAGGGCAACCAGAAAGTGGAGGAGCCATTATAAGAGTAGATCTAGTAATAATTTATCCCATTTTATTAGTATTATTAATAATATCCATTTATCAATATTTTAAAAAATAGAATAACAAAATCTAAATTCATGAAAAAACTCAAACTAATACCTTTTATTATAATCATTTTGTTTTTCAGCTGTAATGACATTGTAAAAGAAAAACAAACCTTACCTATAGAGAAAAATCAAGAAATTGAAAAGAAACAAAAAATAGAAATAAAGAACGAACCTAAAATTAATAAACAAATGGAAACAAACAGTAAATCTAAACCAGACTCATCCTATTTTAATGTCTTAATAGGGAAATACCCAACCCAGGTAGGATTATTTGAAAATGAAATTTTAGCTAATAGATTAAAGAGTATCAATCGATTAAATTATGATGCCTTGATTGCAAACTGGAATACAGAAACTCCAATTACAATAGAAGATCAAATCATTCATGCAAGCGGATGTAAAGCACATAATTGCCCTAGTAGTGGCTACGAATTTTTTATCGACTTAA
>DAOUQH010000108.1 GCA_030625645.1 Flavobacteriia bacterium
ATAGGATACACTTGTATAGAGATTTCTGCAAAAGAAAAAACTAATATTGATAAGGTAAAGGATCTTATGCTAGGAAAAGTAAGTATGTTTTCTGGTCACTCTGGTGTAGGAAAAACTACATTAATCAATGCTATTGAACCCAACTTAAATCTTAAAACTGCCGAGATTTCTACACAACATAAACAAGGACAGCATACTACAACTTTTGCCGAAATGTTTGTTTTAAAAACAGAACCTGAAAGCTATATTATTGATACACCTGGAATAAAAGGTTTTGGAATTGTTGATTTTGAACCTCGTGAAATTGGAGATTATTTCCCTGAGATCTTTGCTTTAAAATCTGAATGTAAATTTAATAATTGCCTTCATGTTAACGAGCCAAAATGCGCAGTAAAGAGTGCTTTAGAAAATGGTAAAATTGCTCCTTCTCGATATAAAAGTTATTTACAAATGCTTGAAAAAGAAGACGAACATTATAGAACAAAAGACATAAAATAAGATTTTTAAATATTTTTGTTAAATTTCATTTTTTATTTAATTGAATTTTCTTTTATTTGATATGTATTTATCAATACTCCCCATTACGGTAAATTATATTTAAAAATAATAAAATGAAAGCAGTAATTCAAAGAGTTACTTCAGCATCAGTAACTGTAAAAGGGGGAAAAATAAGCACAATACAAAGCGGTCTTCTAATTCTATTAGGCATCTCTGAAGATGACACTAAAGAAGATATACAATGGCTTTCCAGAAAAATTACCAACCTTAGAATTTTTGATGATGAAAATGGTGTGATGAATAGATCACTAATCGATAGTAATGGTGATGTTATTGTAATCAGCCAGTTTACTTTAATGGCTAGCACAAAAAAAGGTAATCGTCCTTCCTATATAAAAGCTGCAAAACCAGACATTGCTATACCACTATACAAACAATTTATACAACAAATTAAAACAGATCTTGATAAAGATATTGGTACAGGAATCTTTGGTGCAGATATGAAAATTGACCTTATAAACGATGGACCTGTTACAATAATAATTGACACTAAAAATAAACAATAAAAAGACATAAAAAATTGTTTTAGTTCAAGCATCTCAACCTTAATTTATTCTCTAAATATTATGGTTATCAACAATTTTTGATAAATAAATTATATCAAAAATTAGATATATACATACTTTTCTATATTTTTGAGAAATTTAATTTTTCTGTATTTAAAAATTTACTCCAAAAATGAGACAATATTTAGACCTAATAAAACACGTTAAAGAAAATGGTATTACCAAAACTGACAGAACCGGCACTGGTACTACAAGTGTATTTGGTTATCAAATGCGATTTGATTTAAGTAAAGGTTTTCCGATGGTTACTACCAAAAAATTACATTTAAAATCTATAATACACGAACTATTATGGTTTTTAAAAGGAGAAACAAATATTGCTTATTTAAAAGAAAATGGAGTAAGAATATGGGATGCATGGGCAGATGAAAATGGAGATCTCGGTCCGGTTTACGGATACCAATGGAGAAATTGGAATGGAGATGGGATTGATCAAATTTCGGAAGTGATAGAAACTATAAAGAATAATCCCGATAGTAGAAGAATGATGGTTTCAGCATGGAATCCAAGTGTTATGCCAGATACTTCTGTTTCATTTTCAGAGAATGTTTCAAATGGTAAAGCTGCCTTACCACCATGTCATGCTTTTTTTCAATTTTATGTAACCGATGGGAAATTATCTTGCCAACTATACCAGCGTAGTGCTGATATTTTTTTAGGAGTCCCTTTTAATATTGCTTCTTATGCGTTATTTACCATGATGATTGCTAAAGTAACCGGACTAGAATATGGTGATTTTGTTCATACTTTTGGCGATGCACATATCTATAGCAACCATAAAGACCAAATTGAACTTCAGCTTTCTCGTGAGCCAAAAAATCTTCCAACTATGGAGATTAACCCAAATATTAATAATATATTTGACTTTACTTATAAAGATTTTAACTTAATAGATTATAATCCGCACCAACATATTAAGGGTGTCGTATCCGTTTAAAAAAATACAACTATGAATGCACTACAACTAAAAAATAGTATAATCCAGAAATTATCGCAAATTGATGATGAAAGTACTTTACAAAAAATACAAGATATTGTTCAATCTTACTATCTTATCTCTCAAGAGAATATGATTAATAACCCTCTTTTAAGTGACAATAAATTAGATGGAAATAACGATACTGAGCATTTTACCGATTACATCAAAGAATGGGTTAAAGACATGTAATATAATCATTTAACTAGACTTGTATTTTGAAACCAACCGACCAACACCAACTTTACGAAGCTGCAAGAAAAAAGACAAAACAAAAAAAACATTTGTATTTTCATCTTGTCCTCTTTTTAATTGGCTCTATTTTTTTTATTGTTTTAAACAAATTTCTAAATATTGTTCCTGAACACGATTGGTTTGTTTGGGCAATTTTTATTTGGTTATTTTTTCTAATTATTCATACGCTAAGAGTTTTTATATTTAATCCATTTTTTGGAGAAGAATGGGAACGTAAAGAAACCGATAAATTACTTGCCAAACATGAATTAAAAGTAGAAGAATTAGAAAATAAATTAGAAAAAAAAGGCTTTTTCTCTAAGCAAGCACAAATAGAAAAAACAGAAGAATAGAATTAATCCAACAATAATTTTTCCTTAAAATTTATATTTTATTTATGATTACAATTATTGCTGCTATAGCTAAAAATAATGCCCTAGGAAAGGATAACCAATTGATTTGGCATTTACCTGCCGATCTTACAAGGTTTAAAAAAGTTACTTTAGGACATCATGTAATCATGGGACGAAAAACTTTTGATTCTCTCAGTAAACCTTTACCTAATAGAACTACAATTATTATCACTCGTAAAAAAGATTATCAAGTAAAAGGTTGTTTGATAGCAAATTCACTTAAAGAAGCAATAGAATTATCGAAGTCAGATAAGAATCCTTTTATACTTGGTGGCGCAGAAATTTACAAGCAGTCAATGGCTGTAGCCGATAAATTAGATCTCACTTTTATTCATCATGAATTTGAAGCTGATGTTTTTTTTCCTGAAATTGACAAATTAATTTGGAAAGAAGTTTCACGACAAGATTTTAAAGCTGATGAAAATAATAAATATGATTATAGTTTTGTTAGCTTCGAAAGAATAGATTAATTAATTTCAAGATTATATTTATAAAGTAACCCTACCAATCCTTCTTTTGAGAATTTTGCTTTATTTATTCTATTCAAATCAATATCAATAGTAAAATTATATGCCGAATGAAAATCAACACTTTCTAGGTTTGTATTATCAAAAATAGTTCTTTCCATATCACAATTAATAAATTGTGAATTCGATAAATTAGTTTCTACAAAATCAACTTCCTGAATCTTACAATCATTAAAAATTGTATTTTTAAGATTCAAATGATAAAATGAAGAAAAATTTAAAGTACAATTATTGAATTCAAACGAAAGTAAAAAATCATCACATTCATTAAAATGCAAACCTAAAAGCTTACAGTCTTTAAATATTATTTCTCTAAAAATTGTACTTTTAATAATCGCATTACTAATATCACAATGAATAAATTCACATTCTAAAAAATTTATTTTTGATAAATCTGAATTAGAAAAATTACAGTTTGAGAAAGTACAATTGTCATAATCTCCCTTTTTTAAAGGTTTTTCTATAAAATCAAGATTATCAAAATTAAGATCACATATAAAATCTTTGTTCATAGATAGCAGTTTTTTAAGATAATAAACTTAAAAACTAAACCAATATTGTATAAACAAGTTTAATAAAAATAAATATTTTTATTAAAACTAAAAGAATTTTCTAGGTTTTCCAGCTATAAAGCTTTTTAAATAAAAAGGTTCAAAATAAGCTAGATCTTCAAACTTATTATCTTGATATTTCTTAAATGAAAGCTTTGCCATTTCTTTTGCTGAAGGAAAATGATTAATTACAAAAAATGCATTTTCTTTATTAATTACACCTTTACATTTCTCGGCTCCATCGCCCAAAAACCACACTTTTCCTTTATTTAAAAAAGAAGAAAAAGAATTTTCATCAATAATTTCTGCTTGAACATCTCTTAATTGAAGATAATTATTATCATAAACAGCACTATATACTTCCATCCTTCTGGCATCTATAAGCGGAATTATAAACTCATTTTTCTCTACACTTATCGATGTTGCAAGAACTTTTAAGGTAGAAACTGCAATCAATGGTTTTTCTATTGAAAAACACAAACCTTTGGCAGCCGAAACTCCAATTCGCAAACCAGTATACGAACCCGGACCTTCACTAACAGCTACTGCATCTAAGCTATTTAATGAAATTTTTGCTTCTTGAACTATTTCTTCTATAAAAGGATGTAATTTCTCGGCATGAGAAAATTTATCTTCATTTATTTCTTTTATAAACAGAACATTTCCATTCTCTGCCAAACTAACCGAACAATTTTTTGTAGCGGTTTCTATATTAAGAATAAGTGCCAAAATATATTTTTTTTGCAAATGTAGGATATATGATTTGAAATCTAAACTAGAATACTTAAAACCAAGGCTTCTGCCCTACTTGGTACATTTGATAAAACTCATCATCAGTTTTAGTGAGATAAACAATCCCTTCTACCAAGCCTATCACACCCATTACTGGCGCGCCAATACCACAGGTTAATATAGTAACTAAAAGCATAATAATTCCTTCTTTTTGGTAACCTAATATAAACTTATGTACTCCCAAAGGGCCTAACACTATTGCTAAAATTCCTGCCACAAGTTTTTTATTCTCTTGTAGTGGTTGTGGTAAAACATTACCATTTTCATCAACTATTTCCATTTATTATTATTAAAACCAAGGTTTTTTATTTACCTGATATGTTTGATAAAACTCATCATCAGATTTTGTTAAGTATATAATTCCTTCTACTAAACTAATAATTCCTGTAATTGCAAGACCAAACCCACAAGTAAGAACCGTTGCTAAAAGCATGATAATTCCTTCTTTTTGATAGCCTAAAATAAATTTATGAACTCCAAAAGGGCCTAATACAATTGCCAATACTCCTGCTAAAATTTTCTTATTCTCAACATTTGTGGTTAAATCGTTATAAGCTTCTTTTGCACCTTGTGTAAATTCATTTGCAGTAGTTTTTGCATCTTTTTGAAAATCCTGGGTGCTATCATCTAGATCTTTTGCATACTCTTTGGCTTTTTCTTTAATCTTTTTTGCTCCCTCTTTAAAATCTTCTTTCAAATCATCTGTATCAATACCCATATCTTCAGCAATATCTTCAGCTTTAGCTTTTACTTTTTTAGCAGCTCTTTTTGCATCCTCTACAAGATCATCAGTTTTACTTTCAGCATTTTTTGTAGTTTTTTTGGTAGTCTTTTTTACTTTCTTAACTATTTTATCAGCTTCATCAACAATTTCATCTATAGCTTTTTTTGTGTCTTTATTTACCTTTTTGGTAGATTTCACAGTCTCTTTTACCGTTTTTTTAGTATCATCAGAAATATTATTTGCAATTTCTTTTGCTTTTTTTTCTAAATCAGATTCTTTCTTAGCCATATTAAAATGTTTAATTTTAGTTAATTATATACAAATCTAAAAAAATTATAATTGAATTCCTAAATTATATATGTGCAAAAAAAAGCAGTAATTCATTAAAAAATATGAATTACTACTTTTTTATTTTAAAAAATTATTTGTTTAAGACTACTTTTTAAACAAAGACTTTACTTTATCCGAAATACTTTCAAAAACTTCTGATGCATCTTCTAAGATATTTTCAGAAGTTGACTTTGTGTCTTTTTGAAGATCTTTTGTGTTTTCATCTAATCTTTCAGCCCATGCCTTAGCTTTACCAATTATTCCTTTTGCTCCTTTTGAAAAATCTTCTTTAAGCTCATCCATGTCAATGTTTGCATCATCAGAAAACTCAGTTGCCTTTAATTTTAATTTCTCAACAAGTTCATTTAATTCATCTTTAAACTCTTCTGATTCATTTTCGACTTTATCTGTAACATCACTAAATCCTTCAGAAACATCATCAATAGATTTGTTAATTTGTTTATCTACTTTTTCTGAAGATTTTTTTGTCTTCGCAATTATTTCGTTTACAGCATCAGTAACTTCTTGATCTAAATCAAATTTTTTCATTGTCATAATAATAGTTTGTTTGGTTAAATTAATCACTACAAAAATATTAAAAATCAAAATCTAATCCTAAGAATTATTAATATCTTTAAAATTCCGTATTTTTGTTAATCAATACAATCCGATAAGATGATAAAGAATAAAACTATTGCTGTTTTTGGTGGTGGAAGTTGGGCTACTGCTATCGTTAAAATGCTTTCTGAAAATTTGAATGAAATTGGTTGGTATATGCGTAATAGCTATGCATCTGAACATATAAAGATAAACCGTCATAACCCAAATTATTTGAGTTCAGCCGAACTTGAGCCTGATAAACTTTTTTTATCAAATGATATTAATGAAATGATTGCTTATGCCGATTGCCTAATATTTGCTATCCCATCTGCTTTCTTAAAAACTGAATTAGATAAAATTATTGTTCCTTTTGATGAAAAAATTATTTTCTCTGCAATTAAAGGTATTGTTCCTGAAACCGGATTAATCGTTGGTGAACATTTTCATAAAATTTTAAAAGTTCCAATTAATGATATTGGAGTTATTACAGGGCCATGTCATGCTGAAGAAGTTGCAATGGAAAGATTGTCATACTTAACAATTGCCTGTATCGATGAACAAAAAGCAGTTTGCATGGCTGAATATCTATCGGGAAGATATATTAGGACAAAAATATCGGACGATATTGTTGGTACTGAATATGCAGCAATGCTTAAAAATATTTTTTCTATTGCTGCTGGTATTGCACATGGTTTAAATTATGGAGATAATTTTCAGGCTGTATTAATGTCAAACAGCATTAGAGAAATGAAACGTTTTATTAAAAAAATTCATAAAATGAAACGTAATATTAATAATTCAGCCTATTTGGGAGATTTATTAGTTACCGGATATTCGGTATTTAGTCGTAATCGGATGTTTGGAAATATGATTGGAAAAGGCTATACCGTTAAATCTGCAATGCTAGAAATGAGCATGGTTGCCGAAGGATATTATGCAACGAATAGCGCTTATAAAATCAATCAAAAAAATGAAGCTAAAACTCCAATAATTGATACTGTTTATAGAATTTTATATCAAAATGGAGATCCTAAAAAAGAATTTGAAAAATTAACTGAATTATTGGATTAATAACTCCAAATCAGCTCTTTTTAATACTAATAACTCAACTTCATAACAAAACCAACCATACAAAATTTGATAACTCCTTTTAGTATATCAATAGATATTTAAGCAGAAATGTATTGTTTAATAAATTAAATTGTATTTAATTTGTAAAATATTATTTAATTTATTAAACAATACATCAATTCTCGAGCTTATGGATCAAATGGGTAAAAGGATAAAGAGAAAAAGAGAAAGCCTCAACTTTACAATCAAGGATCTTTCTGCTATGATTGGTGTAACTTCTAGTTTAATTTCTCAGATAGAAAGAGGAAAAGCATACCCATCCATAGTAAACTTAAAAAAAATTGCGGAAGCGCTACATACTACGGTTGGTGAGCTTATTGGTGAAAATGAAGGCAAAATTCAACATCCTTTATTAAGATTTAACGAAAAACGTTTTGCAAAAAAAAATACA
>DAOUQH010000118.1 GCA_030625645.1 Flavobacteriia bacterium
TTCCGCGTAAAGCTAAACTTAAAAAGTTTTTATACCCATTTTCCATCCATGGTAGAGCAATCTTTTGAAACCATTTAGTTCCAGGAATAAATACTTTTAAATTAATTATCGCAAAAATTGATAAGGCGAGTGCAATATTACCTATGGCAATTACAATCTTGTTATGAGAGGAAATTCCTCCGACAAGGAAAACAATAGCAACAATTAAAAAAAGAAGAGATTGTTTATATACTTTTTTTGCTACCACTTCCTCTTCATTCACTTTCATATAAAGAGATGTAAGAACCGGATTAATTACCAAAGCAACAAAAAGAGAAGAACTCAAAACCATAATTAATGTAATGGGGAAATATTTCATAAACTCACCCATCATACCAGGCCAAAAAGCCAAGGGAATAAATGCTGCTAAAGTTGTTGCTGTAGAAGCAATAATTGGCCACGCAACCTCTGAAACACCGTGTATTGCTGCCTTTTTTGGCGGATAACCCTCATCCATAAAACGGTAAATATTTTCAACAACCACAATACCATTATCAACCAACATCCCTAATGCCAAAACAAGAGCAAAAAGCACCATCATATTTAAAGTAATACCCATGCTATTTAATAAAATAAAGGATAAAAGCATAGAAAGAGGAATGGCAACACCAACAAATAAAGCATTTCGTAAACCTAGAAAAAACAATAAAACAACAACAACAAGTATTACCCCAAGAATAATATTATTTTCCAAATCGGATACTTGTGAAATGGTTTTATTGGTCATATCATTTGTTTTTGATATGATTAAATCTTTCGGAAATACTGTTTCTTTAGCTTCAGCAATAATTTCATCAATCTTTCTAGATGCAACTATCAAATTTTCACCACCTCTTTTTTTAACATCCAGCATTACTACCGTTCTGTTAAACTCACGTGCGTAACTTTCTTTTTCTTGTTCTTTAAAAGTGACTTTTGCAATATCTTTTAAATAAACTACATTTTGATTGTGATTTTTAACAATAACATTTTCAACTTCTTTTGCATTTTTAAATTCACCAATCACACGAATATTTCTAAGTAATTCATCTTGTTTTAAATCACCTCCAGAGATTGTAATATTTTCATTTTGTACTGCAGTAGCTATGTCTCGAAAATTTAATTCTAGATCTTCCATTTTTCTTAGGTCAACCGCAATCTCAATTTCTTCATCTTGAACACCTCTAATATCAACTCCTGAAATTTCAGATAATTTTTCAATTTCATCTTCTAAATATTCTGCATAATCTTTTAATTGCTTCATAGAAAAATCACCAGAAAGATTGATGTTCATTACAGGGCGAAATTCAGCAATATTTAATTCTTGTACATTAGGTTCTGCCGGGAGATCTTTTGGAAAATCTTTATCTGCTTTAACAATATCAACCTTATCTTTTACTTTTCTTAATGCTTCTTCAGGACTAACATCAAAGTCAAATTTTATATCAATAGAAGAAAAACCTTGTTTAGATGTAGAGATAATTTCGTCAATACCAGTTATTTGATTGATTTCTTTTTCAAGTGGCCTAGTAATTAACTTTTCCATATCCAAAGGTGAATTTCCTGGATAAATTGTAGTAACAAAGATTTCAGGTGCAACAACTTCAGGAAATGCTTCATTTGGCATTGAATTATAAGATATTATTCCCACAAGAAAAATGATAAAGGTTAGCACCAAAACAGTAACTCTGTTTTTTATTGCCCAGCTGGAGAGTTTAAATTCTTTATGATTCATCTATGGATTTTTAAATTGTTTAGTTAAATAAAACATCAACTTTTTGGTCGTTATTGATACTTCTAGACCCTTCATCTACAATAATATCTTTCAAATTCAAACCATCAATTATTATTGTTTCATCATCATTTGAATCACCACTTTTTATCATAGTTTTTCGAGCTATATAAACGTCATTCTCTTTGCCTAAAGTATAAACAAACTCATTTCCATTTTGATCCATTTGTATCAGTTTTGATGGAATAACTACAGCATTTTCTGTTTCATTTGTTTTAATCTTTATATCTGCCAAAAGGTTCGGTTTAATATATTTATTCGTATTTTTTACTGGTATTTTAACTATAAAACTTCTATTATCAGGATTTATATAATTGCCAACATGTAAAACTCTAGAATTTGATTTCTCATCAATTGAAGGGAAAAATAAAGAAACTTCATTACCTTTTCTTATATCTTTTAAATAGTTTTCGGCAACTTTAGCCTCAACATACATATTCTGTAAATTTATCAATCTAAAAACAGGCAGTTGGGGTGAAGCTAAATTTCCTTCTTTAGCAATAACATCATCAATTATCCCCGAAAAAGGAGCATGAATTTTATATTTATACAGCTGGGTTTTAATAGTGCTAAGTTTATTCTCTAAACCTTCCTTATTATTTTTTGCTTGTAAAAATTGCATTTCAGAACCAATTTTTTGATTCCAAAGTCTTTTTTGTCTTTCGTATGTCGTTGTAGCAAGAGTTAATTGAGTTTGTAATTCCTGAATATTATTTTCTAAAATATCATCATCTATTTGAATTAAAAGTTGTCCTTTTCTTACCGATTGACCATCTTTTACAAATATTTTAACAATTGTACCACTTACCTCTGGGTGAATTGCGATATTTTGATCTGAAGCAGAATTTCCCTGAATTTCAATAAATTGCTTAAAAATAGTTGGTTCTAATTTAAACGCTGAAACCACCTGTAAAGATGATGTAGTATCAAGAGATGCAATCTGCTCATCAATAATTATAATCTCATTTGAAATACTATCGAGTTGTTGGTTTAAAATATTTTTTTGCTGATTTAGATATTCTAAAGATGATGGAACAACATTTTCCTTTTTATTACACGAGCTAGCAATTATTATTATTGCAAGTATTAATATTCGTTTCATATTATTTAACATTTAAAGCATTTTCCAATTCAACTTTTGAGTTTATAATCTCAATAATTGATTGTAAATAATTTCTTTGATTTTGGTATAATTGATTTTGAGCATTCGTTAGATTAAAACTTGAACTTAATCCTTCAAAAAATTTAATTTGTTCTTTTTGTTCAATTCTTTCTGCTAAAGCTAAATTTTGTTTCGAAGTATGATATTGATCTATTGAAAATTGATATTTATTTTTAGCTGTAGCTACTTGTAGTTTTAGCTTTTGAGAAATTTCATCAAGATCATTTTGTGATTGAACCAATGCAATTTTTGCTTGTTGAGTACGTGAACTTCTTTGTAAACTACTAAAAATTGGAATATGCATATTTATTCCGAAAAGTGAGGAATCAAACCATTTTTGATCGTAATTACTAAAAAATATATTATTGTCATTATTTGCAAATTTTGAATAGTTAACAAAAGCATTGATAGAGGGTAAAGCCCTGCTTTTTTCTAATTTAACAAATAATTCATTTGCTGTAACATTATTATCTGCTAGTTTAAAATCAACATGATTATCTATTATGAAATTTTGATTGAACAAATTTAGATCGGTATTTCTATCTGCAAGTTCTATCAGGTTATCTGTTAGAATTAATTCTGTGTTTATATCAATTCCTAAAGTTAAATTCAACATTTTTTTAGCAATCGTCTTAAGCCTTTTGGATTTATTTAATTGATTTTCTAAAGAGGATAAGGTGATTTGTAATTGTTCGGCATCTTGTTCTTCTGCCATCCCATTTTTTACAATCTCTAAGGTTTCTAGAAAATTTTTTTCTACTGAAGATTTATTCTTTTCTAATATCTGAATACTCTCTTCAGCTAAAAGAACATTACCATAAGCATTTATAACAGCTTCACGAATAGCATTCTCAGTTTTTTCTTTGCCTAAATTTGAAATTTTTAAAAATGTTTTTGCAGATTGTAATCCAACTAAATAAGAACCATCAAATATTAGTTGTTGTAACATAATTGTTGCACTGGCATTTTGTTTCGTGCCAAATATTACTTCTACAAGCTCACCTGGCTCACCCCCAAATATCTCACTAGGTATGAGGGTTACACCTTGTTTTAAAAAATTTTGATAACCAAGATCAGCATTTATCTGAGGCAAACCCATCGTAGTTGTTTCCCACCTCTTCTTTTCTGCCCAATCAATATCAAGTTCCGCATTTTTGATAGCATAACTATTTGATAAAGCATAATTAACCGCTTCATCCATGGATAGCGAAAGTGTTGTTTCACTTTTTTGTGCATTAACTAAAAATGCCACTAAAATAAAATATATTACTAGATATTCTCTTTTCATTTTTTTAATATATTTTCTAATATTTTTAATCCTTTTGTTGTTGCTATTGCTCTTATGTGATACTCCAAATGACTATTCATTAAATATGGTGCAGAAAAATCATTTTTTGAAAATAATTCTTCATTCTTTATTCCAATCATCCCATTAAAATACAATCTTGTAATAAAATTGATGTCAATCTCTTCTCGATAATAGCCTTTTTCTATTCCTTTTTTTAAATTTTCTGTAATGCAGGTATAAACAGAATCAAACTGTTTTTTCTTTAATGCTTCAAATATTTTTGGATAATATTTTTGTAATTGATATTGTGGAGATGATTTCTCATTTTTTAATTGTTTTAATATCAATGTTTTTACACTATAAAGCTCTTCAATCGGATTAAAATTAGATGTACATATTGAAAAAATACCTTTATTTATTTGTTCAAAAGCAAAAATAGAAGCAGCCTCAACAAGCTTAGCTTTGGTCGAAAAATAAGTGTAAATTGTTTTTTTTGATATACCTAATTCCTTAGCGATATCATCCATGGTTATACTCTTAACGCCAAAGGTTAAAAATAAATCAATCGTTTTACGTAAGATTTTTTCTTTCATAAGTTTGCAAATATAAGTTAAAGGAAACTATTAATACTTAAAAAGTTTCCAAAGTTTTTATTCTTTTGTTTATACTTGTTTGAATTGTTTTTAGAAAAGATTATTTTTACAAAAAAATAGAACATTTTGAATATAGAAGAATTAAAGCAATCATTTATAGCTTATTTAGATGATAACAAAAATATTTATGGAAAAGAGATTGAACCCAAAAATCTTTACGCCCCTATTGAGTACATTCTAAATCTTGGTGGAAAAAAACTTCGCCCTATTTTAACTTTATTAAGTTGCGATATTTTTAATGGAAGTTATAAAAATGCCTTAGATGCTGCTTTGGCAATAGAAATGTTTCATAATTTTACATTAATGCACGATGACATTATGGATGAAGCACCTTTACGCAGGGGAGAAACAACTGTACACCATAAATGGGATATCAATACCGGAATACTTTCTGGTGATGCCATGATGATTTTGTCATATCAATTTCTTGAAAATTATGATGCAAAAACATACAAAAAACTTGTTCCATTGTTTAATAAAACAGCACTTGAGGTTTGTGAGGGACAACAAATGGATATGGATTTTGAAAGTAGAGAAAATGTTATTATTCCTGAATATATAAAAATGATTAAATTAAAGACTGCTGTTTTAGTAGCTTGTGCTCTAAAAATGGGCGCAATTATTGCTGAAGCAGATAAAAATGATGCGGATTTAATTTATGATTTTGGTATTAATCTAGGCCTAGCTTTTCAATTACAAGATGATTATCTAGACACTTTTGGCACAAAAGAATTTGGAAAGCAAATAGGAGGAGATATCTTAGAAAATAAAAAAACCTTTTTAGCAATTAAATTATTAAAATTAGCTTCAGAAAAAGATAAAAAAATCATACTAAATTGGTTTTTAGATGCCAAAAAAGATAAGGGAAAAATTGAATCTATAAGAAATTTTTATCTTAAATATGAAATTGATGGAATTGTTAGATCAGAGATTGAGAATTACACTTTAAAAGCTTTTAAAAATATTGATGATTTGAATATCGATGATACTAAAAAACAAATTTTAATCGATTTTGGAAATAGTTTAATGAAAAGAAAATTATAATGTTACCTCAGGATTTTTCAATAGAATATTTACAGGAA
This sequence comes from Flavobacteriia bacterium, assembly GCA_030625645.1. Classification (GTDB taxonomy): domain Bacteria; phylum Bacteroidota; class Bacteroidia; order Flavobacteriales; family Flavobacteriaceae; genus Namhaeicola. Next base: position 5,996 of record DAOUQH010000118.1, read on the forward strand.
TCTGAAAATAAAGAATTATTAAAAAAATTAATTCTTCAAATACAAAAAGATGCAGATTTGGTTGGTGTAGAGTTTGAATTAAATGAAGAAAGTTCTTCTATTGAATTGGTAAATTATTTACAGTATTTTCTAAGTAATTTAATTCAAAATAATTTTAGCACTTACGCAAATTTATTATATCGGATTGATATTTCTGAAAAACAATTAATAAAGTTACAAGATATGGAAATCAGTATTCTTGTGAAAAATATTGCCATTCTTTTATTAAAAAAAGAATGGCAAAAAGTCTGGTTTAAAAGTAGAATCCAATAAATGGTTGCCAAGCATCACCATAAACACTTTTATCACTATCATAAAGAACATCATATTTAAACCCAAAAGAAAAATGACCAGTTACAAATGAAGCTCCAAGATAAACAGCATTATTCCAATAAGAATCATCAACGACACCTCTCCATTCAGTTTGCAAGCCCTCGTATTCTACTGAAAATTGTAAAAAATGAATTGGCCTATAAAGTGCAGATATTCCACCTCCAAAAGAATTGGAATGATAATTATGGTATCTAATCCCACCAATACCATTTGTTAAATATTCACCATTAGAATAGATATAAGTAGCACCTATACCTGCTAGGAATTTAGGTGTAACATGATAATAAGCTTTTGGAGCAATTAAGACATCTGTTCCACCATTCCAAAATGACATTCCAATATTACCACCATAACTCCATCTAGGCTGAAAAGATGG